>JALYVT010000199.1 GCA_030853105.1 Vulcanimicrobiota bacterium | reverse complement strand
GTATGGAACCTTCAGCTTGCCGACGGCGGCCCATGGATCGTTCCCGGTAATTACACCGTGACGATGAACTCCGGCGGATCAACCTACTCTCAACCGCTACGCGTCGGAATGGATCCGCGCATACATGTGAGCGACGCAGCACTTCGCAAACAATACGAGTTCGCAAACCAGATTCTCGCAACGCGCGAATTGGTAAAATCGCTGCAACAGCAGAGCGGCGCACGGCTCAAAGCGCTCAGAGGCGGCTCCGCAAGTCCGGCAACGCTCGAAGCGCTGAGCGCGTTGGTTGGAATCGCTCCCCCGACCGATCCGAATAACTCGGTCGGACCGCTCGATACTGACATCTCAAGCCTGCGGTATCTGGGGAACGCGCTTGATGGATTGGAACAGACCGTCGAGAGCGCCGATACCGCGCCGACGCTGGATGCGCAAACCAAGTACGCGCATCTGCGCATGCTCTACGTCAAAAACAAAGCAGCATGGGAGCGGTTGAAGGCGGCTAAGTAGGCGCGGTTAGCAGAAGCGCATCGAGGGCAATCGGCGCATCATCCGGCGTCTGCAACGCGGGCTCCGCCGCGAGTTCATTGGGCACGGCGATATTGGTCGAATGGCCGTTCGGGCAGGTGATCTCGACGATCATCTCGACCGGTTCTTGGTCTTCGGCAAACCATACCGGGTCGCGGTGATCGTCCACGACAAATGAGCGCGAACCGGCCGAAGCTAAGACGTTATTGCAGATCGAGCAGCGCATCTCGCGCAGATGAACCAAATTGAGAAACGGCATCAGGCTGCGGGCTTCTTCGTGCCGTAGAGTTCGGTCTTTAGTTCGATTACCGCCAGCGAAATCGCATCCAGATAGGGAAGCATTGCGCCTTTAATGCGCTCGAGTCGAGCGGTTCCGTCGGGGGTGATGCTATAGACGCGGCGGGAGCGTTTGGTCGGGTGATCCCATCTCGCGGCTAAAAACCCGCGCTCCTCAAGCCGTCGCAGCAACGGGTAAATCTTGTTCGTATTCACAGCGATCAGGCCGCCGCAAAGCACGTCGATGCGCTGCATCAGGCCGTACCCGTGATCCGGGTGAACGCTGACCATATGCAGCAGAAGCACGGGAAAGATGGTTTTGCTCTTGATCGGTCCGCGAAGAACATCATCAACCGGACCGCTCACGCAGATTCTCTATACGCGCGTTCGATTTCGGCGGAGAACTCCGCCTCGACCACTCGGCGCTTGATCTTCAGGGTTGGCGAGAGTTCGCCGTTTTCGACCGTCAACTCGCGCGGCAGGACGACTACGCGGCGCACCTGCTCGAACTTTGCAAGGTCGGCGGTCTGCTCGCGCACTTGAGCGGTGAGAAATTGCGCTACGTCGGAACGCGCTGCGAGCTGCGCCGGCGGAATCTGGGCATCGAGTCCCAGCTCACCGCGAACCATATCCCAGTTCGCCGAAACCAGCGCAGCCGGATGCGGCCGGCCATACCCCACGAGCAGCACCTGATTCACATAGACCGAGCGCTTTATCGCGCTTTCAACGCGCGCAGGCGAGATAAACTTTCCGCCCGAGGTCTTGAATATCTCTTTCTTGCGGTCGGTAATTTTGAGATACCCGTCAGCATCGATCGTTCCGACATCGCCGGTTCGATACCAGCCATCGTGCAGCACCTCGTCGGTTGCAGCAGCATTGTGGTAGTACCCTTGCATCACGTTCTGGCCCTTGGCCAGTATCTCGCCGTCGTCGGCAAGCCGAATCTGAACGCCGGGGATCGGCTTTCCGACGGTGCCGTAGCGGTTATCCTCCAACCGGTTACAGGTAATCGTCGGTGAACACTCAGTTGGGCCGTACCCTTCAACAATCGTTACGCCGAAGCCGAGCATCGTCATCGCGGTATCAAGATGCAGCGGCGCACTACCGCTAACGAAGAATAGCAGCCGATCCAGACCGAGCAGCGGTCGCAGCTTCTTGAGCACGAGCGCATTCGCCAGCCGATATTGCAGCGACAACATCATCGACGGCGCCTTGCCGTCGGCAACTTTCATGCGTATATAGTGTCGGCCGATCTCTAATGCCCACGGCACCAGACGCGCACGCGAACCGCCCTGCGCCTTCGCTTTCCCCGCAATCCCCGCGAGCAGCCGCTCGAAAATTCTCGGCACCGAGGTCATCGCAATCGGGCGGACATCGCGCAGGTCGGCGAGCAGCTCTTCGGGCGCGTGACTGATAAAGTGGCGCACGCCGCTGTAAGCATACCCGTAGATAATCATGTGTTCGTAGATATGCGAAAACGGTAGCACCGAGAGCGTAGCATCACCGCGTTTGACATGTCCGAATCCATATGAAAAGGTCGACTGCACCACAAAGCCGATGTTGTTGTGGGAGAGCATCACACCTTTGGGTTCGCCGGTCGTACCCGAGGTGTAAATCAGCACCGCTAAATCATCCGGCGCAATCGCGCGTTCAAATGTTTGCGGCCAGTCGCTGTGAACCGCTCGCGCGGCTTTGCCGCGACGCTCCAAAGCCGCGAGCGAATCCTGGCTCATTCCCTCGAAAAGCACAATTGACGGCAAGTCAATTCCAAGCGTCTGCAGTCGTTTAGCAGCGGCGGCCGTATCAACGAAGATGATTTTTGCGGCCGAGTTTTTCAGGATGTATTGAACCTGATCAAGTGCCTGGGTTGGAAAGATCGGGACAACCACGCAGCCGGCAAACAACACGCCAAGATCGGCGATCACCCAATCGACACAGTTTTGCGAGACGAGCGCGACCCGATCTCCGGCCGACAAGCCCAGATCGCGCAGTCCGCAGGCAACGCTCTCGACGCGGTCGAGCATCTGCGCATCGGAGATCGCAGTCCACTTACCATGAACTCGCTCGATCAGCGCCTTGGGGCGCGCGCCCGCCGCGACGGCACGACGAATAAGCTGCGGAAGTGTCTGCGGCTGCGCACTCGGTGTGATCATCTCTGCGCGCAGTTCGCCCGGCTTGCTTCGGCCCCCTCGCCGCCCGGTTTATCGAATCGACACGTACGGCGAAATCTGCTGGATTCGACGATCCGTCATGCCTGCGACATCGGCGAGTTCATCGAGGTTCGCAAAGGCGCCGTTCAATTCGCGATAGCGAACGATGCGATCCGCTAGCGTCGCGCCGACTCCGGGTAACTCGCTCAGCGTCTGCGTGTCGGCGGTATTCAGATCGATCGTCTGCGTTACCGGCGCGGCCGACGACTTTCGGCGCCGAGCGGCAACACGACCGTGGGCGCGAGACGGCCGCGGAGTCGCTTGGCCGATGAGCGGCGCGGTCACTTGTTCACCATCGGTTAGCGGCTCGGCCAGATTTACTCCGCTCGGATCTGCACCGGAAGCGAATCCATCGGCGCGAGCGATCGCATCTTGTCCGCGTGAGCCGGCCGGAAGATGGAACACCCCGGGATGCTTCACCGCCCCGACAACATACACGACGACGCTAGCGACGCTTCGCGGCAACGTGACTCGGTGCGGCCGCGGCGAAGCCGGGATCGCCGTCAACGCCACAGCAGGCCTGGGGGCCGGATGCCAGATGGCCAGGGCCGCAATCACCGCAGCAACTGGAATAAGGAGCCAACTCTTCATGACCTGCCTTCACGCGTTTGCAGCAAACGGAAAGGGTTGCGGGCGCGTACGGGCTATTTAAGCCAGTTCAAATGGCCGGAGAATACGATTTTCGATCGATAGAATCGAAGTGGCAAGACCGCTGGGAGCGCTCGGGACTCTATCGCGCGATAGATGCAGACGATTCGCGTCCGAAATACTATGTGCTTGAGATGCTCCCGTATCCATCCGGCGATCTGCATGTTGGACACGCGAAAAATTACACGCTCGGCGATGCGGTTTCACGCATGATGCGAATGCTCGGCTACGATGTGCTGCATCCGATGGGCTGGGATGCGTT
>JALYVT010000198.1 GCA_030853105.1 Vulcanimicrobiota bacterium | reverse complement strand
TGGGCTCGATCACCGGCGACCTCAATCGGCGCCGCGGTCTGATTCAGTCGTCTGAGGATGCACCCGGCGGTGCGCAGGTCGTGACGGCAAATGTTCCACTCTCCGAGATGTTCGGATACGCGACCGATATGCGTTCGGCAACCCAAGGTCGCGCGACGTACACGATGGAGTTCTCGCACTACGAGAAGGCGCCGAAGTCGGTCGAAGAAGAGATCGTCGCCAAGGCTGCCGGCAAGAAACTCTCTCCCGCATAAACGCTAGTAACACACAAGTAAACGAAGGATAAGCAAAGGAAAAAATGGCGAAGGCTAAATTCGAACGTAGCAAACCGCACGTTAACATCGGCACGACGGGGCACGTCGACCACGGTAAGACAACCCTTACTGCGGCAATCATCAACTGCCTCGCCACCGAAAACTCTAATATCCAAAAGCGCAACGTTGACGATATCGATAATGCGCCCGAAGAAAAAGAACGCGGCATTACGATTGCGATCTCGCACCAAGAGTACGAGACCGTCAAGCGTCACTACGCGCACGTCGATTGCCCCGGACACGCCGACTACATCAAGAACATGATCACCGGCGCGGCCCAAATGGACGGCGCCATCCTGGTGGTCTCGGCCGCTGACGGCCCGATGCCGCAGACCCGCGAGCACATTCTGCTCATGAAGCAGGTCGGCGTTCCGTACATCGTGGTCTTCTTGAACAAAGTCGATATGGTCGACGATGAAGAACTGCTCGAACTGGTCGAGATGGAAGTTCGCGAACTGCTGAGCCTGCAAGGCTTCGACGGCGACAATCTGCCGATCGTGCGCGGTTCGGCGCTCAAAGCGCTGCAGTCCTCGGGCAAACGCGGCGACAAAGACGCCGATCAGATATTCGCACTCATGGACGCAGTCGATTCGTACATTCCGACGCCGGAGCGCGCGGTCGATAAACCGTTCCTGATGCCGGTTGAAGACGTCTTCACGATTACCGGCCGCGGCACGGTCGGCACCGGCCGCGTCGAACGCGGTCAAGTCAAAGTCGGCGAAGAAGTCGAGATCATCGGTCTGCAAGAGAAATCGCGCAAGACCACGGTTACCGGCATTGAGATGTTCCGCAAGCTGCTCGACATGGGCATCGCCGGCGATAATGTCGGCGTGCTGCTGCGCGGCATCGAGCGCAACGACATCGAGCGCGGACAAGTGCTCGCCAAGCCCGGCTCGATCAAGCCGCACACCAAGTTCAAAGCCGAAGTCTATGTGCTCTCAAAAGAAGAAGGCGGCCGTCACACGCCGTTCTTTGGAAACTACCGCCCGCAGTTCTACTTCCGCACGACCGATGTAACCGGAACCATTAAGTTGCCCGAAGGCGTCGAGATGGTGATGCCGGGCGACAACATCGCAATCGATGTCGAGCTGATCACGCCGATCGCCTGCGAAGAAGGCCTGCGTTTCGCAATTCGCGAGGGCGGTCGCACCGTCGGCGCGGGCGTCGTCACCGCGGTGGCCGACTAACTCAAATGTCAAAGCAGAAGATTCGTATTCGCCTGAAAGCCTACGACCATAAAGTCCTCGATCAGTCGGCGGAACGCATCGTCGATACCGCAAAGCGCACCGGCGCTTTCGTAAGCGGCCCGGTTCCTCTCCCCACCGAGATCAACCGGTTCTGCGTCAATCGCTCACCGCACGTCGATAAGAAATCGCGCGAGCATTTCGAGATGCGCACGCACAAGCGCCTGATCGATATTCTCCAGGCCTCCCCCAAAACGATGGACGCGCTCATGCACCTCGATCTTCCCGCCGGCGTAGACATCGAACTCAAGGCGTAGCGCAGCAGTCGTCGGGTGCGTGCCAAGTAATGGGCAGCGAGAGATCGCTGCCTATTTCATATCCGGCAGGGGCGTGCTGCATTTATCAAAACTCTGTTCTGACGAGCATTCGCTTCGTTACAGAATCGGAGAATCAAATGGAAGTAAAACCTACCTATCTGGGCACCATGATCGCGCTCGCCACGGTGGCATTCGGGCTGGTCGCAGCGCTTGCGTGGAACACGTTTATCACCGCCTTAGTGAAGGTCATCGTCGGGCCGGGCAGCGGTCTGTGGGGCTATCTCATCTACGCCGTCTTGGTGACGATTCTCGCGGTGGTCGTAATCCAACAGCTCGGCAAACTCGCGGAGCGTACCGGCCCGAAAGAAAACCGCAGTCCTTAGCGAATGGTGGCCCCATGCCGATTCCATTACTTGAAAAGCGCGCACGCACATTCTCCGGCACCAAACGCCGCATCTTTCAACTGCTCGTCGATATGGGCACGTCTAACGATATTATTTGGGCGTTTGCATCGCAGCCGTTTATGCGCTCGCCGGGGCCGCTCACGCCCGGTCGAACGGAGGAGTGGCACAACGGCTTTCACGCGGTGCTCGAAGAGGTCGTGCCCGAAGAGCGGATCGTCTGGAAGATTCAGAACGACGGCTTCGACGGCACCCACGGCTTTTACGTCAGCTCCGAGGGCAAGCAGACCACGCTCGAACATCGCATCGAAGCCACGCTGAGCGATACCGAAGGTCGGCTTTTGTGGCGGCGTTTGGAAGATGCCAACGAACGCTCGATTGAAGGGCTGTTCGACAAAATCACGCGCGTCTTAAAGCGATAGGAGGGCGCGATGAAACAGCGGCGACTCGGCAAAGATGGGCCGATGGTCAGCGCCGAGGGACTCGGTTGCATGGGCATGTCGGAGTTTTACGGTGCGCGCGACGACAAGGAATCGATTCGCACGATCCATCGCGCGATCGAGTTGGGCGTCACACTCCTTGATACGGCTGATATGTATGGGCCGTTTACCAATGAGCAGCTCGTCGGAAAATCCATCAACGGAAAACGCGACGACGTTTTTTTGGCGACGAAATTCGGCATCGTGCGTTCGGAAGATTCGCCGTCGCGAAGCGTCAACGGCCGACCCGCGTACGTGAAGTCTGCTTGCGATGCCTCGCTGCGTCGCTTGGGTGTCGATCACATCGATCTCTACTATCAGCATCGCGTCGATACGAGCGTTCCAATCGAAGAGACCGTCGGCGCGATGACCGACCTGCTGCAAGCCGGCAAGATTCGGTATATCGGACTCTCGGAGGCGTCGGTGGCAAACGTGCGGCGCGCAGAGAAGATTCACCATATCACCGCTTTACAGAATGAATACTCGCTATGGACGCGCGATCCCGAAGACGAGATGCTTGCAGCCTTACGAGAGCTCGGCATCGGTCTGGTTGCCTACAGCCCGCTCGGGCGCGGGTTTCTTTCAGGTGAATTGAAAAGCCCGGATGATTTTGCGGACGATGATTTCCGAAAGACCTCACCGCGCTTTGCCGGCGAGAACTTTCAGAAGAACCTCGACCTTGTTGAGCACGTCACAGAGATCGCCGCGCGCAAGAATGTAACGGCATCCCAGCTCGCACTTGCCTGGGTGTTCGCGCAGGGCGGCGATATCGTGCCGATTCCCGGAACCAAGCGCGTCACATATCTAGAACAGAATGTCGCGGCGGCCGACATCGACCTGTCGGCAGACGACCTGGCTGAACTTGACTCCGTGTTCCCGCGTGGAGCTGCTGCCGGCGAGCGCTACACCGATATGAGCTTCGTGAATCGTTGAAGAAGCCCGACCCGGTTGACTTCCTCAACATCGACGCGCTGCTAAACGACGAAGAACGACTGATCCGCGACACGGTTCGAGCATTTGTGCGCGATCGCGTTCTGCCGAATGTTGCGCAGTGGTTTGAAGACGGCATCCTTCCGCGCGAACTCGGTAAGGAACTTGGAACGCTCGGGCTATTGGGAATGCATCTGCAAGGCTACGGCTGCGCCGGAACCAGCGCGGTCGCGTATGGCTTAGCATGCATGGAACTCGAAGCCGGCGATGCGGGCGTGCGCAGTTTCGCTTCGGTGCAGGGCTCGCTTGCGATGTTTGCAAT
>JALYVT010000197.1 GCA_030853105.1 Vulcanimicrobiota bacterium | reverse complement strand
TCGGCGGCGAGGTCAAGGTACCGACTATGGCCGGACAAGTCGCCATGATGATACCGGCCGGTACGCAAAACAATCGAATGCTGCGCCTCGGCGGCAAAGGCATGCCCAAAGTGAAAGAGACCGGAGCTGGCGACCAGTATGTGCGGCTCATCGGTCAACTTCCGCAGAACCTCAGCGACAAAGAGAAAAAGCTTTTCAAAGAACTTGCCGCAATTCGCAACGGCAAAACCTAACCCGCCATGATGAGCGGTCATGGGTTGATGTGGTCCAATATGTATGGGCCCGACAAACCTAAGATTGCCAAGAAGATCGATTGGCGGCGGATTGGCGCGCTGTTTGCGCCGTATTTGATGCCGCAAGCGGTCGTGCTGGTCTGCATTCTGGTCGGGGCGCTGCTCGGGCTCATTCCGGCGATCATGTTCGCACGCATTATCGATTCGGCGATTCCGCATAAGAGCTGGCTCGAACTCATCCGCGACGTCGGAATCATCGCCGGATCGGCAATTATTGGCGCGATTATTAGTGTCGTGCAGGGGTACCTAAACTCGATTGTGGGTGAGGGTATCATGCGTGATATTCGTACCAGCTTGGTTTCGCATCTGCATAAGATGCCGCTTTCGTTCTTCACAAATACCAAGACCGGCGAGATCATGAATCGCGTGAGCAGCGACGTCGACAACATCGACAATGTTGTTACCGGAACCCTCACGACAATTGTGACCAATGTCCTCATTATGCTGACAACGCTCGTCACCATGTTTTTCCTCAGTTGGAAATTGGCGATTTTGGCGATTGTGATCGTGCCGCTGATGATTCTGCCGCTCGGGCCGGTCGGGCGCAAGATGTATGATATTCGCAAGCGCACCCGCGAGTCGCGCGATCAGATCGAATCAATCACCCAAGAGACGCTTTCAATCTCCGGAATAACGCTGATCAAATCGTTTGCGCGGGAAAACTACGAGCGCGAGCGCTTCTACAATGTCGGCACCAAGCTCATGGGCTTGGAGATATCGCTGGCAATGGTGGGCCGCTGGTTTATCGCCGCGATCACCGCGATGGTTGTTGTTGGGCCGGCAATCGTTTGGCTGGGGGGCGGGTGGCTTGCCTTTCGCGCAGAGATCACGACCGGTGTCATCGTCGCGTTTGTTACGCTGATTGTGCAGCGTTTGTACGGCCCCGCGGCGGCGCTGGCCGGCATCCAAGTACAGATCGTGAGCGCACTAGCGGTCTTTGAACGCATCTTCGATTACCTCGACATGACGCCGGAGACATACGTTCCCGCCGAAAGCGTTGCCTTACCCGCCGTGGCCGGCGATATTCAATTCGATCACGTGCAGTTTTCGTACGGCAACGATCGGCGCGCGCTCGAAGATGTATCGTTTCACATTAAGCCCGGCCAGGTCGCGGCGTTTGTCGGCCCGTCGGGTGCTGGGAAAACTACGATCACCGGTTTAGTGCCGCGCTTCTACGACCCGCAATCCGGCCGCATTTTAGTTGACGGACATGACATCAGATCGCTGACGCTGGAATCACTGCGGCGCGATATCGGCATCGTCACCCAAGAGACCTACCTCTTTCACGACACCGTCGGTAATAATTTACGCTACGCCAAGCCCGATGCGACCGAGGCTGAATTACACGAAGCCGCGCGAGCTGCAAACATCGCGGAGTTCATTCAAAGTCTGCCCGATGGATTCGACACGATCGTCGGTGAGCGCGGTCACAAGCTCAGCGGCGGCGAGCGCCAACGACTAGCGATCGCGCGCGTGCTCTTGAAAAATCCACGCATTCTGATTTTGGACGAAGCCACCAGCGCCCTCGACTCGCACAACGAAGCCGCCATTCAAGCCGCGCTCGTTCCGCTTATGCGCGGCCGGACGAGCCTTGTGATCGCGCACCGCCTCTCAACAATTCTCGCCGCCGACATCATCTTCGTCGTCGAGAGCGGCCGCATCGTCGAAAGCGGCTCTCACACTGCACTACTCGCTCGCAACGGCGCCTACGCGCGCCTCTACCGCAAACAATTTCGCGACACCGCCCAAACGATCGCGTAGTGCGTGACTCGTAGCGCAAAAAGGGGACCGGTTTCCCGATCCCCTTTCGTAGCTCTCAAAGAGAGCCGGTGCCTTCGCAAGTATTCTCAGTATAGCACGGGTTCGCAACTTCCGCCTGAGATAACTTGACCCGGCGCGCGCCCGGAGGGACTCGAACCCCCACCTTTGGCCTTGCGAAGGCACCGCTCTATCCTGTTAAGCTACGGGCGCTTGGTTTAATCCAAGCATAGCGCGCTTGAGTGACAACTGGTTGGCATTGTTACTATTACAGTCGATAGTTTTACGCGGGCGGGACCAACAAACTGCGCATCTGGACGGCTCTATAGGAGTAAAACGCGAACTCTTCCTGCGGAGGACTTGATGCTCACTCCCATCCCCATCGAAGTTATCGAAGCAGCCAAAGACGGCGGCTCCGCACAAATTGAACTGCTTGTGGAAACCGCCTGGCCGGATGCTTATCGCCTGGCGCTTGCGATCGTCGGCGAAAGGCAACGTGCCGAGGATGCTGCCCAAGAGGCGTGCATTATCCTGTACCGGACGATCAGCTCGCTAAGAACGCCCGCCGCCTTTCGCTCGTGGTTCTACCGCATCGTGGTGCGCGAGGCCTCAGAAATCAAACGTCGAGGCATTCGAACAGAACCTGCATCGCAGTCGATTGTGCCAACTGCAGACGAAACCGCATCAATCGATATTTGGCGAGCTCTCTCGGCATTGCCACACAATTTGCGAACGGTCGTGGTGCTTGCCTATTTCGAAGACCTCAAGAGCCGCGAGATCGCATCGATTCTGCGGATACCCGACGCAACAGTCAGATTTCGCTTAATGATCGCCAAACGACGTTTACGTCCGCTCTTAGGTAATGCTTACGAACCAGCTACTCATCCAGTTAACGAGGTACGAACCAATGCAATCTAATTTTAGTGCTACGTGCAAAAATGCTCGCGAACTCATCACCGTCCCCACGGCTCCGCTAAACGTGATACGAAGCGCCGCAGCGTGCCGTCCCATCCCGCAATCCGGCAAGCACCGCAAGGGGCTCATTGCCGCGCTCCTTACCGGTGCATCAATCGTTGCAGTCGCCGCCGGCGCACAGGTTATGAGCTTCTCGCACATATCGTTCAATCGATCCGGCGAAATGGAGATTCGCTTCAGTCCAGGAAACGGAACTCCGCCTATCAAGAACCCCACGCGCAGCGATCTCGACAGCGCCGCTCGCCAAGCGAACTTTCCCGTTGTATTCCCGACTGGATTGCCTGGAAACGCGCCGCCGACAATACTGATGAGCGGACCCGATGTTCTTCTGCTGCAGTATAACCTTCCGGGCGCCTCACGCCGATCCGACCATTTGCTGACACTTTTGCTCGCAAATCCACGGACACTCACAGCGGCGACTCAGGACGCACGCGCCAAATACAAACTTTTGATGCCGTCCGCACGCGGAGGAACACGCTGGCTGGTCGGACACGAGGAAGTCATCCTAATGCGCAGCACACTAACGCCGACAGAACTCGCTCACCTCAAGTCGGCTATGTACGCAAAGTCGCATCTAGACCCGGCCCGCTAAACTAAACGGCAGAAGCAAAAGGAGATCGGTTTTACCGATCCCCCCGCGAACTGGGGACTGCGCCCGCCGAGACTCGAACTCGGATCCACAAGTACAGGTTCGGGCAAGTCTTAAACCGTATTTTTCGGACATGGATGGACTTGTCGTCGATCGCCTAACGAAACGCTTCGGTAACAAGAACGCGGTTTGCGAACTCTGTTTGCATGTGCGCAGAGGCGAGATCGTCGGCTTGCTCGGACCGAACGGAGCGGGCAAAAGTACGACCTTCATGTGCTTGGCCGGATTATTGCGACCGGATGGCGGCAGTATTGTGTACGACGGAAAACTGCTAAC
>JALYVT010000039.1 GCA_030853105.1 Vulcanimicrobiota bacterium | reverse complement strand
ACATGAAAAGTGTCCACCTTCTTAAAAGCAAGAGTATACGCGCTTAGTATACCTGCCCCATCAAAAAGTGAAAACGAGTTTCATCGCATCGCTATCATAGGCGCCGCCAGCGAATCCCAACTTGGCCGTTTGAATCAAAATACTCGAAGGTCGCACGCCCGTCCGGGCCGGAAAAGCTCCACGTCGCCTCCCAAATTGCCGGAGCGCCTTTGACCGCCTTAATCCGTATGCGCGCGGGCCAACTGGGCAAAGCGTTTCCGTTCCGATTTATATGATCGTCGTATACCCGGTTCATGTCCGCGACGAGTTGCATAAAGAGTAGCTGTTCATTATCCGAAAGATTGTCGAAGTCGTTAAAGGCTGACTCCAGGATCTCGTATTTCAGCGGCGGCCACTTCGATTTTTCAATGCAGTAACCAGATCGACCCCAGTGTTAAATGCATAAACGCGTCCCTTTTCCATATCCCCCTCGGCTTCGCGTTCCATCGCTTGCCAGCGTTCTGTCCAAAACCAAGTCTGACTTTCGTCAACGGTCGCCTGAGGATGAAGTTCAATTACACCGTCCGAGCGCCGCACTGCCCGAAACAACTCCGCGCCTTTGCGGAGGCTCGCCGGCAACGAAAGGCCGCCCCGCGAAGTGGTCCGAAGTAAGCGCCCGCCGGGTTTTTCGCTCGATTTCTGCACTATTCTTCGACCTCCGTTTCGGCTTTTCCGTATTGCAACAATACCGCATTCATGCATTTCAGTCAACAAGAGTTGATGAAATGAAGGTCGCTACCTCTTGACCTTATGTCGCGTTTAGCGTACATATACAACATGAAACAGTCGCTGATAGGCAGGCGGTACGCGCTGGAACTCGGGGCAGCGATGCTCGTCTATGCCGTCGTCCTGATTGCGAGCATCGAGGTCGGGCAGCGGATGCGGCCGGGACTTTGGCTCGATATTGTGGTGCTGACGCCGATGGTGCCGATCGGATTTGCGATTGCCGCGGTGACGCGGTTCATGACCCAATCCGACGAACTTCAGCAAGCGCTGCAGCTCAAGGCGCTTGCAATGACGGTTGCGGCGACCTCATTCATTACGCTCGCGTATGGGTTTCTCGAGGGTGTCGGCTTTCCGCGGATCAGTATGTTCTTTGTGTGGCCGTTTATGGGAGTCGTGTGGGTGATCGCGTCGTTTGTTCTGCGACGGCCTTACGAATGAAGAACCGGATTCGGGTGCTCCGCGCGGAACGCGATCTTTCGCAAGCTGAACTTGCCGATCTGCTCGGGGTCGCGCGCCAAACCATCAACGCACTCGAAGGCGGAAAATACGCGCCGAGCTTGCCGCTCGCTTTCAAGCTATCTAGACTGTTCTCTCAACCGGTCGAAGCGATCTTCGAGCCGGATTCAATCGACTAAATTGGAGTTGTTTATGAAGTATCTATTCACGTTCGCATTTCTAACTATCTCTGCTTTCGGGTACATCACGCCCGCGGCAGCCGCGACGCCGGCAGCGAATTATAATGTCGGAACCATTCACGTCGATCGCTACGGCGATCGTAAACCCGCGCTAATCCTGATTCCCGGCCTCTCTTCGGGTGCTTGGGCGTGGGACAGCGTAATCGCCAAGTTCGCACCGTCGTATACGATCTACGCACTGACGCTGGCAGGTTTCGATGGGCAGCCGTCAGCAACCGCGCCGCTAATGCCGAAGGTCGAGGCCGATCTCGTGCGGCTGATCACCGAAAAGCACATCGATAAGCCGGTGATCATTGGGCACAGTCTGGGCGGCACGCTGGCGATCAACTTTGCAGAGCAGCACTCTAATCTGTTACGCGCCGTCATTGCGGTCGATGGCTTACCGGTTTTTCCCGGATTCGAAAATATGACGTCGGCACAGCGCGCGGCTGCGGGAAGCGGAATGGCCGCGCAGATGTCGGGTGCAACGCACGATCAATTTTTGGCAGCGATGAAAAACTTTGTTATGCCGTCGATGATCACCGATAAAGCGGCGTCAGATCGAGCTTCAATTTTAAGCGCGAAGAGCGATCCAAAAGCGTCGGCTGAGTATATTCAGGAAGATATTAACTCCGACACTCGCACCGACCTCAACAAAATAGGCGTGCCGCTGCTAGAGATTGCGCCCTTTGATGCAACCATCGATAGTCGGGCGCCCGAAAGTCTCGCAAACAGCGCGGCAAAGCAAACCTACTACGCCGGTTTGCTTAAGAACGACCCAACCGCAAAGGTCGAGATAATTGCGCCCTCGCGCCATTTCTTGATGATCGATCAACCGCAAAGGCTCAACGCAGCGATCGCGGCGTTCTTGCAATCTATTCCTTAGCAAACGAGCAGGTGCAACTAAGCGGCGGCGTCAACCAGTTTAAGATACTGAGATGACCGCCGCCGCACTTCCGTTTACTCGCGAGATCGAGCTTGAGACTGCCCCGCTCTACGAGCGAGTTTCGCGGCTGATTCCAGCTGTCGAATGGCCGATCTTTGCGCCGTATGTTTTCGAAATCAACCGGCTCAAGCGCGAACGCAACGCGGTGATTTTAGCGCACAACTACCAGGTCCCGGAGATTTTTCACTGCGTAGCCGATATCGTCGGCGATTCGCTCGGGTTGGCGCTTGAGGCATCGAAGACCGACGCGGATGTGATCGTGTTGTGCGGCGTCCACTTCATGGCTGAGACGGCCAAGCTCGTGAACCCAAGCAAGACGGTGCTCGTTCCGGATCTCAAAGCCGGCTGCTCGCTGGCCGATTCAATCACAGCGGCCGATGTGCGCTTGCTGCGCGAACGCTATCCCGGCGTTCCGGTCGTCACCTACGTAAACACCTCGGCCGATGTGAAAGCCGAATGCGATATTTGCGTGACCTCCGGCAATGCGGTCAAGATCGTCGAAGCGCTTGGTGTGCCGCGCGTCGTATTTTTGCCTGACGAATATCTGGCAAAATACGTCGCATCGAAAACCAACGTCGAGATCATCGCGTGGAAGGGGCACTGCGAAGTACACGAGCGCTTTACCGCGCAAGACATCCGCAATTTTCGCGAAGGCGATCCGCACCTTAAAGTCTTGGCTCATCCGGAGTGTCCACCGGATGTCCTGGCGGAAGCCGATTACGTCGGTTCGACTCAGGGCATGATCGACTATGTTGGCTCAGTGAGCGGGGAACCGACGACGGCGCGAGTGGTGATGATTACCGAGTGTTCGATGGCCGATAACGTCGCGATCAACTTTCCGAGTGTCGATTTCGTGCGGCCGTGCAATCTCTGTCCGCATATGAAGCGCAATACTCTTCCGAAAATCTTGCACTCGCTGCAAACGATGCAGTACGAAGTGACGATCGATCCCTCCGTGGCTTCGCGCGCTCGCGCCGCAGTTGAGCGGATGCTCGACTACAGCCGGGCTAGCTGATATGCAAACCGTGCATACCGACGTTGTCATCGTCGGAGCCGGCATTGCGGGTTTAATGGCCGCGCTGAAACTTGAGCGCAAGCGCGTAACCGTCATCTGCAAAGCAAAGCTCGGAAGCGGCTCGGCAACCGATTGGGCGCAGGGCGGCATAGCTGCCGCAGTCGGCGCGGATGATTCGCCGGCGCTGCACAAACTCGATACCCAGCGCGCGGGCGCGGGCCTTTCGGACGAATCAATCGTCGAGATTCTCACCCGCGATGCACCGGCACGAATCGACGAACTGCTGGAGTTGGGCGCGACCTTCGATCGCACCGATCATGGGGAGCTGGCGCTCGGGCGCGAAGCCGCGCACAATCGACGCAGAATTGTGCGCGCCGGCGGCGATGCGACCGGTCACGAAATCCTCAAGACGCTCATCGCCGCCGCGCTGAAGATGCCGAACATCACCATTGTCGAGAACATGAGCGTTGATGACCTCATACTCAGCGATGGGCACGTGAGCGGGGTGTATGCACATGCGACGGCTGGAAACGCGACGTGCGCATATCTCGCGGGTGCAACCATTATTGCGACCGGCGGAATCGGCCGGCTCTACAAGTACACCACCAACCCCGTCGAAGCAACCGGTGATGGAATTGCAATGGCTGCGCGCGCCGGAGCGGTCGTCGCGGATATGGAGTTCGTCCAATTTCATCCAACCGCGCTCGCGGTAGGCCGCGATCCGATGCCGCTCATAAGCGAAGCGCTCCGCGGCGAGGGTGCGATTCTGGTAAACGATCGCAATCAGCGCTTTATGACACAGGCTCACCCAGACGCCGAGTTGGCCTCACGCGACGTTGTCGCGCGCGCCACATTCGAACAGCAGCGTGGCGGCGCGCGAGTCTTTCTCGACGCGCGCAGCGTTGAGAACATGACGACACACTTTCCCACCGTTTTTGCCGCCTGCACGAGCGCCGGCATCGATCCTCGCAGCGAACTCATTCCGATTGCACCGGCCGCTCACTACGGTATGGGCGGCATCGCGGTCGATGAGTGGGGACGCTCTTCGCTGCGCGGGCTCTGGGCCTGCGGCGAGGCCAGCGCAACCGGAATGCACGGCGCAAACCGGCTCGCAAGCAACTCACTGCTCGAAGCCCTCGTCTACGCAACTCGCGTTGCGACCGATGTTCAATCGAAGTCGTTGACCGTCTCTGATAGCTCCTCGCCGTTCCATCCGATTCCGGCAGCGCAAGACAAATCCGAACGTGAAGCGGTCCGCGAACTGCGTGCGCTGATGTATACCAATGTCGGTGTGATTCGCAACGACACGGATTTACAAGCGGCGCTGAATCGAATCACGCAACTAGAAGTGGCCTTTCCGCATCCCAGCAATGAGTTGCGCAACCTGCTGACAATTGGCCGCCTGGTGACCACGGCGGCGATCGCCCGACGAGAATCGCGCGGCAGTCATTTCCGCAGCGACTATCCGCAATCGGATGCGGCCTTTGCAAAGCGCTCGTTTACGACGTTGAAAAGCGTTGCATAAACTCGATCGATTGCTCATCGAGCCGGTCGTTCGAGCGGCTCTGCTTGAAGATGTCGGCCACGGAGGGGATCTTACGACCAATGCGATCGTCGGCGCAGATCGTCGCGCGAGCGCACGGCTGGTAGCACGCAAACCGGGTGTGGTCGCCGGAATCGATGCCGCCACACTCGTTTTTACGCTGCTCGATCCAAATACGCAAGTTGACATTCAAATCGACGACGGCGAGCGCATCGCGGCGGGGCAAACGATTGGAACCGTTCATTCATCGGCGAAGGCATTGCTAACCGGTGAACGCACAGCACTCAATCTGCTCTGTCATTTGAGCGGAATTTCAACGCAAACCCGGATTTTGGTCGATTTAATCGCCGGGTATCCCGCTCACGTTGTCTGCACGCGCAAGACGAATCCCGGATTGCGGGTTTTAGAGAAATATGCAGTTCGAGCCGGCGGCGGCAGCAATCATCGCTTCGGACTCGACGACGCTGTGCTAATAAAAGACAATCACTTGGCGGTCGCCGGTTCGATCGCATCGGCGGTGAGCGCGGTCCGAGCGAACGTCGGACACATGGTGAAGGTCGAAATTGAAGTCGATACGCTCGAACAACTTCGGGAAGCGCTTGCACAGCCGATCGACGCGGTGCTGCTCGATAACATGACCCCGACCGAGTTGCGCGAAGCAGTTGATCTGGTTGATGGGCGCGTGATAACGGAGGCCTCGGGAACCGTAACTACCGAGCGAATCGTGGAGATCGCGCAGACCGGCGTCGACCTCATTTCGGTCGGCTGGATCACGCATAGCGCACCAGCGCTCGACATCGGTTTGGATTTCGCGTGAAACCGCGATGACGGTTGAACAAATTTCTGCCGCCGCATCGGTTGCAACAGTCGTCGTTATTGCTGCGACAGCGATTGCGGCACTGATCCAACTGCGTCACATGAGCGCGGGCAACCAGCTCGATGCGATTCTTTCGCTCGAAGCTGACTTTCGGAGTGCGCAAGTTCAAGAAGCCCTTTGATACGTTCAGACCGAACTTTCCGCAAGACTGCAAGATGCAACTTACCGGGCGCAGCTAGAGCGCCGCGGTTTCATCGACGCCCGTATTCATCTCGAACTTGAGGCTTGCAATTGGTTCAACACGATGGGAGCGCTGGTTAAGAATGGACTGGTCTCCGAGCGCACGTTTATGGACCTCTTCGGGCGGCTGATCGTCTACTATTGGCAGGCGCTTGAGCCGGTCATCGCGCTGATGCGGCGCGAACGCGGCGGCGTGCAGTATCACGACTTCGAATATCTCGCAATTCGTGCGCAGCTCTGGCTGACTCGCAACCCCGAGGGCGATTTTCCCGCGCACACAACGCGAGCCCAAATCCGCGACCCGTACCCGAACTCATAGGAGAGTCCGCGAATCGAGGGTGCCACGCGCCCCGAGCCGAATCTCTATCATCTTATGGAAACGCGCCCAGCCGAACAAACCCCCAAAAAAGCCAGCCACGATGCGGAGACGCCGTCTGCTCTGATTGAGTTTCTGTCGAGCGGTTGGATCGACGAGCAACCCGCAAGCGAGGCGTTGCCGAATTGCGAAAATTACCGAGCTCGGCGTGAGGCGCTATCACGCGCCTATCCCGGCAGCTACCTCGTGATACCGTGCGGCGAAGAGCAAGTTCGCGCCAACGACACCAACTTTCGTTTTCGGCCTTCGAGCGATTTTGCGTACTTGGTCGGCGGCGGCGATCCAGGGGCAGTATTGGTGTTGGAGCCCGACGGTTCAAAGCACGACTCACTCCTGTTCGTGGCGGCGCACAACCGCGGCGAGGCCGAGTTTCTTACCGACCGCGTTTACGGCGAACTCTGGGTCGGCCGACACCGCGGCGTAGAAGAGAGTAAGCACTACTACGGAGTCGAGAACGCTCGACCGATCGCGCAAGCAAAGTCGTATTTGGAAGAGCTGAAGACCTCCGGCTTCAACGTAAAGAACGTCGCCCACGACAGCGACTTTGCGACGCATCTCGGCGAGATGCGGCTGATTAAAGACGACATTGAGATTGCCGAGCTGCGCAAGTGCTGCGAGATCACCAAGCGTGCGTTCGAAGATGTCATCCGGATTTTGCCGAGCGCGAAATCCGAACGCGAAGTTGAGGCGGCATTTTGGAGCCGCGCGCGGATTGAAGCAAACGACGTTGGCTACCTGACGATCGCCGCTTCCGGAGCGCATGCCTGCACGCTTCATTGGAATCACAACACCGGTAAGCTCGATAAACAAGCGCTGCTGTTATTGGATGCGGGCGTTGAAGTCGAATCACTGTACACGGCCGACATCACGCGAACGCTGCCGATCGGCGGCAAATTTTCGGCTGAGCAGCGTACCGTTTACAATCTTGTGTACGAAGCGCAGCAAGCCGCCTTTGCCGCGGTCACGCCCGGAAACGACTTTTTGGAGCCGCACCGCAGCGCAATGAAAGTGCTTGCGCAGGGCTTGATCGATCTCGGTATCTTAAAGATGAGCCTTGAAGAAGCGCTCGATCCCGACCGTCAGTTCTATCGCCGTTACACCCTGCACGGGGTCAGCCACATGCTCGGAATAGACGTTCACGATTGCGCCAAGGCGCGATCCGAAAACTATCGCCACGGCGCACTCAAAACCGGTATGGTGCTAACGGTCGAACCTGGGCTATACTTCCAGCCGGATGATGCAACCGTGCCGGAAAAATACCGCGGCATCGGCGTACGGCTTGAAGACGATGTGGTGGTCACCGCAACCGGCTATGAAAACCTCTCCGGCATATTCCCCGTCAAACCCGACGATGTCGAGGCCTGGATGCGCAACGTCACCGGGAGGCTCAACGCCAAGGGAGGTTGACGTTGCTACGCCCGCGCGTAGGCTCAAGGTGCCTGAGATGGAGCTGCCAAACCCTCGCCTAGTCTGCATTATTTCTGTTAGGGAGTCATTCTGTGCTGAAGGTCGAGCATGTTCGTAAGGACTTCGGGGGAGTTCACGCTGTCAGCGATGTAAGTTTTGAGATACCGCGTGGTATCACGTTCGGATTGCTCGGTCCCAATGGTGCCGGCAAGACGACCACGATGCGTATGATTCTAGGCATCTACACGCCCGACGGCGGTGCGGTCAGTTGGGATGACAAGCACATCGACGGCAGCATGCGTCGACGCTTCGGCTATCTGCCCGAAGAACGCGGCCTCTACGGCAAGATGAAAGCGCGCGAGCAGATCGCCTATTTCGGCCGATTGCATGGGATGACCGAGCCGACGATAACCCAACGCACGCAAGCCTGGATCGAACAACTTGGTTTAGAAGAATACGCCGAGCGGCCGTGCGGTGAACTCTCCAAGGGCAATCAGCAAAAAGTGCAAGTCGCGTGCGCGGCGGTTCACGAGCCTGAACTGCTGATCTTAGATGAGCCGTTCTCGGGTCTCGATCCGGTTAACGCGGAGATGCTGCTAAACGCGTTTAACGATTTGAAAAAACGCGGTACCACGCTGGTTCTTTCGAGCCATCAGATGTGGCAACTGGAAGTATTATGCAGTCAATTTTGCATCATCACGGGCGGAAAGAATCGCATCGGCGGCACGCTTGCCGAACTGCGGTCGGCGTGGCCAACGCGACTGGTTCGCGTGCAGCCGAATAGCCCGGCGGTCCGAGATATTCTCGAACGGATCCCCGGCGCACACGCGGTAGCGGCCGAAGACGGTTCGCTCGACTATCAGGTTCCCGCAGATACAAGGTACGCGGAGGTCCTTCGCTCGCTGGTGGCGGCCGAGGCGATTACGAAGTTTGATGCCGTCGAACCATCGCTGCAAGATATCTACATTCATACGATCGAGCGCGCGGCGTGAACGAGTTTATCACCGTTTACTCCGCTGAAATCATGCGCCGCCTTAAATCGCGTGCTTTTCGCATCGGCTTGATCGTCGGTATATTAGGAATTGTAGCGCTCATTCAACTCCCGCAGTATCTGAACCGGCTCGGCGGGGACGCCGGCAAATCGATCGTGCTGACTGGCGAGGCTTCGCTCACAAAACGCGCAGCTGGCCTACTCGACAAAGATTTCAAGGTCGTCGGAATGTCAACATCATCTGCGGCTCCGACCGCTGCTTTTATGAAGTCTCATAAGAATGCGGCAGCCTCGGTGGCGCTCGCGCGAGCGGCCTCAGGACTGACCGTTACCGTTTACGCTAAAGACCCTGGAAACATTAGCATTAGCCAGCTTCAACGCGACCTGTTGCCGCTCAATTTACAAGTGGCGACGGCCATGTCGCAAGCGAAAGTCAACGGGCTGCTCGGAATGAAGATCGATGTGCGAACGGTTGCATCGAAGTTCAGCAGCGCCGCGGATGCCGACGCGGCGCGAAGCGTCGCATTAACGCTGATCTTTTTTCTCTATCTGCTTATCATATTCAACAGTCAATTGATCTTAAGCTCGGTTGCCGAAGAGAAGACCAGCCGAATCGCTGAGCTGCTGGTGGCATCCGTGCAGCCGACCGCATTGCTTGCCGGAAAGATTGCTTCTGCCGCAACGCTTGCGATTCTTCAAATGATAATCTGGATTGCGGTTGCCGCGTTTCTCGGGCTATCCGGCGCGAGCAGGGCACACGATAGCAGTCTAGTCGGCGGACTCTCGGGCCTGTTTACTTCGAGTGTCATCAGCCCGCTTGAGATCGCGGCCTTCTTTGTCTTTTTTGTCTTGGGGTATTTGCAACTTGCGACCCTATTTGCGGCCGCCGGTTCGCTGATCAATCGAACCGAGGACATAGGGAGCGTCAGCGTGCCGCTCGTGATTCCAATCGTGATTGCATTCACGATCGCAATTACCGGCCTGCAAACTCCCGATGCCGGATACGTCGTGGTAACCAGTTTTATTCCGATCATCTCACCGTTCATCATGTTCGCGCGGATCGCCGTCTCCAACGTTCCAGCGATTCAAATCGCCGCGTCACTTCTCATCAATCTCGCGTCTGTTATATTCATAGCGATTCTCGCCGGCCGAGTGTATCGCGTCGGCCTGTTGCTCTACGGCCGCCCGCCGAATCTGCGCCAGATCTGGGCAACACTCAGAGGCTGATCCGAACAGTTTCAAGCGCCTCAACTGAGGCGCATCAGTGGACGGTTCAACCGCGGGGCGGATCACCCCAGCCGGATTGAATGTATTTGCCACCGACGACGATTGCGGGGACGGTTGGGTCATTGTTGGTAAGTGCAAACATTGCGCGGCGCTGAGCCAGGTCGTTTTGAGCGTCGTGCAGCGTGTACGGCGAGCCCACGTCATCGTAGTGCGCGATCGCGTATTTACAGTACGGACAGGTCGGGCTGATGTAGAGTTCAAGATGGGAGCCGGGCGGGATGCGCTCGACGTCGAATGGCGGCTTATTCATGCCGCTCATCTTCGTGCCGACGCCGCTCGGCAACCTTCGCGACATTACGCTGCGCTCACTCGACGCGCTGCGCGACTGTTCACTGGTCGTCGCAGAAGACTCGCGGGTGGCGCGCAAGCTCTTGGGGCTGCTGGACATTCACGGCAAAGACATTTGGAGCTATCACGAGCACAATGCAGCCGGCGCAACCGCAATGATCTTGGAGCGGGCGCGCAGCGAGAGTATTGCGGTTGTCACCGATGCCGGGACGCCAGGCATATCCGATCCCGGAACCGCGCTTGTCGCGGCTGCCCGGGAAACCGGAATCAGCGTTGAGGTGCTGCCCGGGCCGAGCGCGGCGATCGGGGTCGCAGTGCTTTCCGGTTTCGATCTGCGGCGGTTCGTGTTTGAGGGTTTTGCTCCGCGCGCATCCGTTGCGCGTCGGCGCGCATTTACCGACGCGCGGAGTTTCGGCGTTACAAGCATCTGGTACGAATCGCCCAAGCGTATCCTTGCCGCGCTAGCCGACCTCGCAGCCGTTGCTGCTGATGCGAGGGTCTTTCTGCTGCGCGAATATACAAAGCTCCACGAGCAGCAGCTCTTCGGCAATGCAACCGAGGTCGCAGCCGCACTCGCGACTCCCGTTCGGGGAGAGATTGCGTTCGCGATTGCATTTCTACCCGCTTCACCGCTTCAGGCGCCGAGCGCGGAGCAGTTGCATGGCGCAGTCGACGAGTTGCTGGGTGAGGGGCGCAGCGTCGCTGAGATTGCCAAGTCGTTAGCCGAGAAGGGCTACGGGTCGCGTCGCGACCTCTACGCGACAGCAGCGGAGCGAAAGCAACGCCGAAAGGTTGCGGGCGGCGGTCGCGAAAGGGCCTAAGGATGCCCGAGCGCGCCTTTTACGTCACCACGCCGATCTATTACATCAGCGGCAATCCGCATATCGGCCACGCCTACACAACGGTGGTGGCTGATGTCCTTGCGCGCACGGCGCGGACGGCGGGTGATGCGTTTTTCCTGACTGGAACCGACGAGCACGGGCAGAAAGTCGCCGAGGCTGCTGCTGCTGCCGGCGTTTCGCCGCAAATATGGTGCGATCGGTTAATTCCGCGGTGGCAGGATCTATTCGCACGCTATCAGATCAGCTACGATGATTTCATTCGCACCTCGCAACCACGCCACGAAAGCGTCGTGCAGCGCGTCTTTGAACGATTGCGTGAGCGTGGCGACATCTATCTGGGAAAGTACGAAGGCTGGTATTGCGTTCAAGACGAGACATTTTGGCTTGAATCCAAACTGATCGACGGCAGGTGCCCGACATGCGGGCGCACCGTTGAGTGGGTCTCCGAAGATTCGTGGTTCTTTGCACTTTCAAAGTATCGCGATCGACTGCTTACCTACTATCGAGAGAACCCCGATTGGGTGCGGCCGCGGTCCGTCTACAACGAGATGATGGCGTTTTTGGATGAGGGTTTAGACGATCTCTCGATCTCGCGCAGCAACTTCGATTGGGGGATTCCGATTCCCGACGGAACCGGTGTCATCTACGTCTGGTTCGATGCGCTGCTCAACTACCTCTCGGCAATCGACTGGTCGCGCGACGACGCGCGTTTTAACCATTACTGGCCTGCATCGGTCCAGTTAGTCGGCAAGGAGATCGCGCGATTTCACACCTTAATCTGGCCGGCGATTTTGTGGGCGCTCGGTGAGGAAGCGCCGCAGCTTGTCTTCGCGCACGGCTGGATTACCCTGGACGGGCAAAAGATCGGCAAGAGTCTCGGAAACGCCATCGATCCTTTTGCATTAGCCGATCGGTTCGGATCCGATTCGATTCGCTACTTTTTGCTGCGCGAGGCGCACTTCGGCAGCGACTTCTCGTACTCCGAAGCTAAGATCGGGCAGCGGTATAACGATGAGCTCGGCAACGACCTCGGGAACCTGTTTAAGCGCACACTCGCAATGCTCCAAAAATATTGCGACAGTGTCGTTCCAAAACCCGGAACACCGCTATTTTCACAACTCACCGATCTGCCGAATCGCGTAGAGACCAAGATTCTGGCACTTGAGTTTCGCGATGCGCTCGAAGCGATATGGGAGTTAGTCGCGACCCTCAATCGCGCAATCGACGAACGCAAGCCCTGGACGCTGCACAAGAACGGGGAGACCGCTGCACTGAACGATCTGCTGTACGAACTCTGCGAGGGACTGCGCTGGCTCGCTGTGCTGCTGCACCCGATTATGCCCGAGAAATCGGCGCAGATGTGGCGGCAATTGGGGTTAAGCGACGCGCCGACATCCTCGCCATACGGCACATTGACGTGGGGCGGAATGCCAGCGGGCACGAAAACGCAGCCGGGTGAGGCGCTCTTCCCACGGATCGAATTGATGTTGCCGACGTAATGCGCTTACCGACGCGCAAGCAGCTCTATCACGGGCTTCGCATCGCGTTTTCGCTTGCGGCCGTGAGCGCACTTGCGCTATTCGGGCCGAGCATTTGGCGCGGCTGGGATGCGCATGATGTCGCGGTACTCATCGGCGCGTTGCTGCTCGTTTCGCTGCTCGGCGAACTATCGGTGCCATTCCTAGCGCTGCGGCGTTTCGGACAGCGCGAAGGCGACCCCGGCCGGATGAGTTTTGAAATCCCGGTGTACGCCGCGCTTTTTGCCGGATACGGATGGGTTGCGGCTGCGGCGATCGCATTGATCGCGTGCGCATTTACGCGCGGGAACTTACGCCGCTACAGTTTCACCGACCGACTGCTCTGCGGCGGAACGCAAGCCTTCTTTTGGTACGTTGCCGGGTTCGGACGCGCCCTTTTAGATCATCGTTATCTTGCCTACAACGGCTCGGGCTTCGCGTGGTTTACGGTGCTGACAGCCGGCTGGGTGCTCGCGTGGATGCTGGCGTTCTCCGATCCGCTAAGTGCGCTGCGAAGCGGCACGCAACTGCGCCGAATATGGAGCTGGCATTGTTGCGATTGGCGCTTGTGGTCGATCAATGCGGTTCAAGTAGTTTGGGGATTTGTCAGCTTGCAGGTATTTCTGAAAGACGGCGCCATTCTCGCGCTTGCGTCGCTGCTTCCGCTGCCGTTGTTTGCGCTGAGCCTGCGCGCGCTGCACAATCAGCGCGTGGAAGTCCATCGATTGCGCTTAGCGCGCGATGCCGTTCAGGCCATGCTTGGATCGCGCGATCCGTTGCCGCAGATCAACTCGATTCTTTCAAGCATCCATTCTGAAATGCTTAAAGAAACGCTCCAGATTCTCGCCGTGACCAATCCCAGCGCCGATCTTTGGGTAACGGTCGCCGGCATCGGCGCAATTCCGCATGAGGACGAGATAGCGCTGCGCCGTCGCGCCATGAACGAGCTTATCCATGGCACAGAAAGTTTCGCAAGCACCAGTTCGGATTCGCACACGGTTATCGCGTTCGCCGCTCGCGACGCCGCAGGACGTCTGTTGGGTGTCCTTGCGCTGCATCGTTCGGCTCACAGTTCGGCACCGCTTCCGACCAAACAGTTCGTCAATGCGGCCCACGAACTCGCCCCGCTGTTGCGCGACTTCCGCACGATCAGTGCCGCCCAAAACGCCGCGATGGTCGATGCGTTAACCGGGCTTGCCAATCGGCGCGCGATCTTCGAGTCGCTTCGGGAGACCATCGAGCATGTCAGCGCCGGATCAGGCTGCGCGGTCGTGCTATTGGACATCGATAACTTCAAGCAGATCAACGATCAGCTCGGCCATGCGGCGGGCGATCAGTGTCTGCGATTGGTCGGCCTCGTAATCGCGCGAAACATTCGCAGCTTCGACCGTGCAGGCCGAATCGGCGGCGAAGAGTTTGTCGTGCTGATGCCCGGCGCCGGTCGCGAGATGGCGACCAATATCGGCGAACGGCTACGCGTTTCAATCGAGCAAAGCGACTTCCGGCACGGAAACGGTACCCCGGTGACCGTCAGTGCAGGGATCGCCGTCGCAGCTACCTCCGACACGGTCGAAACGCTGCTGGCGCGCGCCGATCGAGCACTCTACGAAGCCAATCGCGGCGGGCGCAACCGCGTTGTTGAGATA
>JALYVT010000038.1 GCA_030853105.1 Vulcanimicrobiota bacterium | reverse complement strand
CTTCGGTAATTTCGAGCGTCGCCGCGTCGGTCACCCGTAGACCGTCGATCCGGCGTGCACCGAGCCCTCGCAACGCGAGTGCAGCGTCGATTTCAGGGCCGCCGCCGTGAACGGCGACAACCCGGTCTCCCTCCAGACGCAGTTCGGCAATCTCCCGAAAGATCGATTCCTCGTTGGCGGCGAGCGCGTTGCGGAGATTGTATCTGTCGAAGCAATCGACGATCATGTGCTGCCTCCGGAACGGTCGGTTACAACGCAACTTGCACGAGATTATGCCGACGCCGTGCGAGGACATCTTCCCGGTCGTAAAGATTGGATAGCGATCGCCTAAGGTTTAAGCTGGAGGGTGTTTTTTCCAAAATAACGACATAAGCTTTGATGGGAAGAAGAAGGTCGGCCGCCGGCGGTTGCTGGGTGCTGGTTGTCGCTATCGTGGGATCGAGTATGGCGTTTATCGACGCAAGCGCGGTGAACGTCGCGTTGCCATCGATTCAGCGTGATCTGCATGCGAACGCGGCCTCGCTGCAATGGGTCGTCGAGGCCTACGCGCTGTTTCTTTCGGCGCTGATACTTATCGGCGGCTCGCTCGGAGACAGTTTCGGGCGGCGTTTGATATTTACGCTTGGAATTGCCCTGTTCGGCATCGCATCGCTCGGTTGCGCACTAGCGCAGAACATTGTCGAATTAAATATCGCACGTTCTCTGCAGGGCATCGGCGGCGCGCTTGCGACACCCGGAAGTCTCGCGCTCATTACCGCAAACTTTGAGGGCGACGCGCGCGGACGGGCCATCGGGACCTGGTCGGGATTCGGCGCCATCACCGGTGCGATTGGACCGCTGCTCGGCGGCTGGCTGACGCAGTACGCTTCCTGGCGATACGTATTCTTAATCAACCTCCCGCTCGCGGCGGGGGTAATCATACTCGCCTATCTGCGCGTTCCGGAGAGTCGGGACGAAACCGATGCAAAGTCTATCGACATCGTCGGAGCAATTTTAGCGACGGCCGGACTCGGCGCACTTACGTTCGGTCTCATTCGGTTGCAAAACGGCAAGCTCGATCCCTTTGGGCCGGCTGCTTTCGCAGCCGGCGTATTGCTCATTGCAGCGTTCGCTATTTGGGAGAAGCGCAGTCGGGCGCCGATGGTGCCGCTGCAAATGTTTGCAAATCGCACGTTTTCCGGCGCCAATCTGTACACGCTCTTTCTCTATGCGGCGCTTGGCGGGAGTTTCTTCTTTGTACCGTTCGACCTGCAGAACGTGCAGGGCTACTCGCCGACTGCTGCCGGTGCCGCGCTCTTGCCGACGATTCTGATTATTTTCGGGGCGTCGCGCTGGTCCGGCGGATTGATCGGCCAAATCGGCGCACGGACGCCTTTGATTATCGGTGCACTTGTGGCAGGCATTGGGTTTGCTGCGTACGCCCGCACCGGACTTGGCGGTTCGTACTGGACGACGTTCCTTCCAGCGTCGATTCTCGTGGGGATCGGTGCGGCATTGTTTGTCGCTCCGCTTACGACGACCGTTATGGATGCAGCCGTAAATTCGCGAGCGGGGATTGCTTCAGGAATTAACAACGCAGTAGCTCGAGTCGCAGGTCTACTCGCTATCGCGGGCCTCGGAATCGTTCTGGTAGCAACCTTGTACGGTAGCTTCGACCGAACAGCTGCGACGCTGCAGCTCTCCCCCGCAACGAACGCGACGTTAGCGCGCGAGCACGACACTATCGGGACCGGGAAGTTGCCGGCTGCGCTGCGTGGGCCGGATCGCAACAAAGTACGAAGTGCTCTTGCCCTTGCTTACACCGCGGGGTTTCGTCGAGCAATGTGGGCTTCCGCTTTGTTATGCTTTGCTGCGGCAATCGTCGGCTTCGTCATGATTCCCGCACGACGCACTAGTGTTCGGGCGTTCCAACCTTAAGGTTGCGGCAACAAGAGCATCAAATTGGCCATCGGTGCGGTTTGGATCAATCACCGAAAAAGGACCCACCAACCATCACACCCAATTGCCAATAAACTCGTGAACAAATGTGTCTAGCCCCAGTCGACACGTTCCGCCGAGCAATGGATTATTAAACAAGGGGAAGCTGTAATGCCGACTAAGAAAGCACCATCGTTCAAGACGATTCCCGCCGGTACCGCCGTATCTTGGCACTATCGCAGTGCTATCGGTCACGGTACCGTTACCGGCGTCCACAAGCGCGGCACTACGGCCGCCAACACGATGTACTCAATCACAGAGCATGATCACCACCCCGGCGAACCGGCTGTCGTATTCCATTCCGGAAAAGCATTGACGCGCACGCGGAAGTAGAGAATCACAATAACCAAACAACCTTGCGAGGCGCGACGAGCAACGGACAATTCCTTTTATGTGTCGACAGTGCTCGCCCTACGACGTCCGAGTCGCGAACATGATCGAACATTGCTATATCAAGTCACCGACAATTGAATTAGAAACGTATATCCGTCGCGCCAAGTTCGTTGGAACGTCTAGATCTCGTTAATTCATCGCGTTCTCCTTGTGAACCTATGGTCCGCCCGCGGCCCGAACATCGAATAGAGAAACTATATGAAACTCGTTGAAACGATCGATCCAGAGACGCTTATGCCCGAGCAACTTATTGCTGAATCTAACGAATTCGCAATATATGACGTGGGGAACGACACGTACACGCTCGTGCATCGGCACAAAGCGGTCGCATGGCAAGCAATTACGATTTCGGGCGATGGTTTGTTTCGCGTGTCGGAACTGCTCATCGGCGCGACTCGCGCATTGTATAGAGACGTCGCCTGCGATCTTTCGCGCCAACGGCGGCTAGAAACCGAAGGGCCCAAGACGGCAACGGTCGACGAAGACGTTACGGACCTCACGCAATAGTCGGCTTCGAACCGCCCGGCCATTCTAATACCCCGTATATTCTTCCACGCGGACGTCATCTTTGCTCACTCCGATTCCAGCCAGGACGGCCTGCAATCCCTTCACCATGTTCGGCGGCCCCGTGATGTAAAAGATGCCGTTTTTTGTTGAATCGGAATAGGCCGCCAACATCGCGGCGTCGATCATCCCGGTTTTGCCGGACCAAACCTGCGCGGAGTTCTTCATATCCGTCATCGTTGCGATCAGTGTGTAGTTCGGGTTCGTCTCCTGCATTGCTTGTAGCTCGGCCAAAAACGGTGCATCTTCCGGCCGTCGGTTGGAGTAAAACAGCAAGATACGGTGAGCGAGCTTGGAATGTGCGGCCTCAAACACAATGCTGCGAAACGTTGTGATGCCAACGCCTCCGGTAAGTAATATCGCGGGACGCGAAGCATCCTCGTGCAACGTTAGCTCACCGAATGGACCTTCAATTTTTACCGCGGTGCCGAGAGGCATCGACTTAAGCACGCGCTTAAAGGCCGTGTCCCGCATCCGTGTGGTGACCATAATGGTTTTTTCGTACGGTGCGCTCGATATAGAAAACCCCCGCTTGTTCCCTTCGGCATCCGTTTGCGGCGGGTTCGCGAGCGTAATGTCTACGAACTGCCCTGCCGTAAACGACCAATCCGGCGGCTTCTCAAATTCGAACGCCATCGTGCCTTCGGCGACCTCTCGGCGGTCCTTAAGCGGTGAATCAAAGGTCGGCCACTTTGGTGACGCTTCTCCTTTATGATCCGCTTTTGATTGAGCTGTGGTGTCCATGGAGGGCGCTCTCTTTCGCTCAGGCGTATACGGTCTTACCCATTATCTCGCTCGGCGAAGCGCCCGACCGAGCAAACGGCTGGCGCTGGGTTGTTGCGAAACAAACCGGACGAGTAAACCGCAACTGCCGAGCGTTTGCGCACGACGGTCCAGCGTTGGTGTTCACACGGCGAAGGGCTTGCGCAGTCGCATGGAGCGGTCGTCATCGTCGCGGCGTGCAGGAGAAGAAGCAAAGCGCTGGGGTGGCAAAGGGTTCGGGTTATTTAAGGAGGTGAGCACGTGGTCTCGCCATGCGCCGGCGATGTAAAGATACGCCTTGGCGCGGCCTTCGATCTCAAAGCCAAGTCTTTTGAGAACTGCGGCGCTGCGAATGTTATGCGGCATGTGGTTAGCCATTATTCGGTGCAACTGCAAGTCGTCGAATGCAAACGGAATGACGGCGCGCAGCGCTTCGGTCATAATCCCGCGACCCTCGGCTACCGCCGATAACGAATACCCTAAGTGAGATGCCTGGAAGGCGCCGCGCACAATGTTGTTTAGGTTGACCCACCCAAGAATATCGTGGCTGTCCTTGTCGCTGCGGAAGAAGATAGCGAAATGATAACCGCGGTCTTCAACCGCTAACTGCTGACGCCGCGTTCTTTCGTAAAACCCGATGTCGAGTGCGTCGACGGTCATCAGCGGACTCCAGGGCGCGAGATGATCGCGATTCTCCCGATTGAATCGAACGCATGCCTCCGCCGCCTCTGGCCCCGGAATGACAAGGCGCAATCGCTCCGTAGCAAGAGTCGGCATCTGCATAAGTACCATCATAGCAAACTTGCTCCAAGCAGCCAACGCTTGCAAGAACCGACGTGGGGCTCGCTTTACGGCTCTGCCGAACAGCCGCCGCATACTGCGTGTCTATCGAGGCGCGGGTAGAAGACATCCGTGAAAAAGAAGAGTATTGTCTTAGCGCTGGGAGCGGTCCTCACGTTGGCACTCGGAATCTGCGTCGGCGCCCAGCGAATCACCCAGTCCCATCGCATCGCCAACTCCGGCCTAAAGACGTCACCCTAATGGTTCGCCGATCGGCGCATCGTTAGTCGAGACCGCCGGGGTGGCCGCGCCGGACAGTGAGGACGGCAGCCGCCTGGGCACACATGAGCCCACCGAGTCATCCCGATTCTAAATGCGCGGTTTCTCGTGTGGCCTGTTGGAGGAGAGCGACGAGGCTTCGCCGCAGGACGAAAATATGCGCGTTGCGAGGCGTGGCCTCCTAGTCCCGGCAGGATGGTGGCAAGCAGCCGTACTCGTCATCCTTTTCGGATTTACAGTCCTTGGCATACTTGCCTACCTGACGTACACCGATGAGCCGCCGATCCCCACGGTGGTGACGGAAACTACCGGACGCGTTCTGTTTACGGGTGACGACATACGGCACGGACAAGATGTTTTTCTCAAGAACGGGCTGATGGAATACGGCTCGATCTTCGGCCACGGCGGGTACTTAGGCCCAGATTTTACAGCGGACTATCTGCACCGTGCCGCACTCGAAGTTCTGCGTATTTATGGCGGCTCCCATTCGGACCGCGCAAACTCGCAAACGGTCGAAGATTTCCGGACAAATCGCTTTGACCCCCGAACCGGCCGTTTGCAATTCACACAGGCCCAGGGCGCCGCTTTCCGGCACGTACTGGCACACTACACTGCGTACTTCGGTGAGCCGACCACCAAATACGGCCTGCGACCGAAAGCGGTCACCGACGAGAACGATCTACACGCGCTCACGGCGTTTTTTGCGTGGGCCGCTTGGGCGTCGGCGGCGCCGCGTCCCGGCGAAACCTACTCCTATACCAACAATTGGCCGTCCGAACCACTCGTCGGAAATCATCCAACAGCGGACAGTCTCGTCTGGAGCGCGCTCTCATTGATCGTCTTGTTGGGGGGCAGCGGTTTGCTCTTTGCAGCCTTCGGTCGATGGAATTTCCTCGGATGGCACGGCAAAGAAACCCAACAACTTTCTTTCCGGCCGCCAAACGCGGTGTCTCTAACTGCCGGTCAACGCGCGTGCGCATGGTTTTTCGTTGTAATGTCGCTCCTGTTTCTGCTCCAAACCCTGGTGGGGGCTGCGTCAGAGCACTATCGTGCGGATTTATCAAACTTCTTTGGAATCGACCTTGCTCGCATCTTCGCATACAACATTACTCGCACGTGGCATTTGCAGCTTGCAATTTTATGGGTGGCAACGGCGTTTCTCGCGGCTGGAATCTTCTTAGCGCCCATGATCGCAGGAAGCGAGCCGCGCGGGCAGCGGCCGCTGATCTATGCATTGCTCGTCGCTCTCACCATCGTCGTTGTCGGCAGCCTGGCAGGCGAGTTCGCCGGCATGCACGGTTGGGTTTCGCCGCGATGGGGATGGTTCGGAAATCAGGGTTTCGCGTATCTCGATCTGGGCAGATTTTGGCAAATATTGCTTGTCGTGGGATTATTTTTCTGGGCAGCGATTCTCTACCGCGGACTACGCGGCCGCCTGAAGACCGAGCACCTCGCCAATTTGCCTTGGGTTTTCTTTTATTCCGCACTGTCGATTCCGGCGTTTTACGCCGTGGGTCTCTTCGTCGCACCGCATGCAAACTTCACACAGAATGACTTCTGGCGATTTTGGGTCGTGCATTTGTGGGTGGAAGACTTCCTCGAACTTTTTACGACGATTATGGTAGCATTCGTCTTCGTCGTCTTAGGTGTTATTGAAGAACGCGTCGCGCTTATGCTCGTTTATCTCGATATTGTGATCTACTCGGTGGGCGGCGTGATCGGCACCATGCATCACCTGTACTTCTCCGGTGAACCGAGCATCCACGTGGCACTGGGTGCGACCTTCTCGGCTGCAGAAGTAATCCCGCTTACTTTTCTCACGTTGGAGGCGTGGAGTTTCTTGCAATTGGGTGCGGTTCAAGGAGCGAAGTCGCGGACCAAATTTCCGCACTATTGGGCCGTTTTGTTCCTGGCCGCTGTGGGTTTCTGGAATTTTCTGGGCGCCGGTGTCTTTGGGTATTTGATCAATCTCCCAATCGTCTCGTACTATGAGATCGGAACTGCGCTCACGTTAAACCATGCGCACGCATCGATGATGGGCGTCTACGGTATGTTGGCGGTTGGCCTTACACTTTTTGCTTTACGATACATGATACCGGAAGAACGCTGGTCGGACCGCCTTCCCAAAATAAGCTTCTGGTCGCTGAACGTGGGACTCGCGTGGATGTGCTTTGGCTCGATGTTCCCGCTCGGAGTACTTCAGCTCTACCACTCCGTGGCATACGGATACTACGACGCGCGATCGCTCAGCTACATTCAAAGCGGCACCCTGCCGCTGTTGGAATGGATGCGGCTTCCCGGTGACGTCCTCTTCATCGTCGGAGGCGTCCTGCCGATCATCGTTCTTTCATTCCGAGGGCTATATTATGTCCTACGTGAGAAGCCCGCTGTCACGCAGGAAGTTCTGTTTACTGAGATCACCGAGACGGTACCCGCAATTCCTATATCCGAAAGCTAACCGCGCAAAAAACGCCCTCGACCGGAGAAGCGCGATTTCCACAGGCAGCCTATATCCACAAACAGTAATTTGGTGATGTGGGCAAATTGTGGAAAGCGGTTTTTTATGAGCGAGGCCCGAGCGTTTGTAGGCCAGTGCTCTCGGCAGCGTTACGAAGGGTCAGGTCCCAACAAGCAAAGATCACTTGGCTAGAACGTGTCCGCGATTCGAGTGCAGAGGCCAAATGCACCGCATCGTATGCGCGAAGCCCATGGCGCTCGCTAAGTTCGGCGGAGTCGGCAATCAGTCTGCGGCTCACCGGGATAAGGTAGAATCCGCGAAAATCCGGCTCAACTTGTCCGAGCAATTGCGCGTAATCGGGTGCCGTGATGCTCCCCTCGCGACGTCGTCTAGCAAGTGCGGATCGAAGTTCGACGTAGCCTAGCTGAGATGTCGCGATGCCTGCGGCTCCGCTGACAGCGTCGCGTACAAGTTGCGCCTCCGGTTCCTCGATATAGAGTTTAACGAGTGCGCTGGTGTCGAGATACAGCGTCAACGACGATCCCTAAGGATGGTCTCCGATATGAGCTCGCCGCCGGTAAGTCTAACGGGTGTATCGAGTCCGCGAACCGTGCCCCCGCCCCAGGTCACCTTTCCCTCTCGCACCAGATCGGCCAATGTCTGCGGCAGTTCTTCTTCAGGCGCGGGGCCTGCAGGACTGATAAGCGCCACAACTTTGCCGCGATCGGAGACCAGAAGCCGTTCTCCATCCCTCACGCGCGCGAGATACTGGCTCAAATGTTGTTTAAGTTCGCGGACTCCGACAGTTGCCATGGGCGCATCTCCTTGTGGACTCATTATAGCACATGTGGGAACATGCGTTGCTTGCTCGGTTACCGCACAATGTCGGCCTCCTTTTGTACCTTTTCAGGGAGCGACGACGGAGTCATATCGCCGTTCTCGCTTGAGACGAATCTGCGACCTGTTGCGCCAAGGGCGCTTAAAGCAGCCGCCAACACGCAAGTGTTGACGGCTATATTGAAACCATGCTAACCTACAAATATGCCTATAAGCGGTGTTGAGCTTACCGCACCCAATGAGTTCGCGCCCGCGTCTCTCGGGGAAGTAGCATTGGCTTTCGCGAGCTCTGCCTGCCCGGAGACGGGCTGCACCACCGACATGAACGATTTTGAGGGAATGCTTCAGAAGCTGCTCGTGATCGGCGCGATCGATGCGCAGAGTTTAAGACGATTGCAAAAGCACAGTAGTGTTAGCGATCGACAAACTGTAATAAAAGCGGTCTTGAGTTTTCGGGATGTCGTCGTTGATGCACTTGCATCTATGGCTGCCGGAAGGTGCGTATCGGACGATACACTCGCCAAAATCAACCAAGAGTTATCCACCTGCGGCTGCCGCCGACAATTGGTGCTCGACAAGGGCGTCTTCCGAATGATGAAGGTGTTCGAAATCCAGAACTCCTCCGATGTACTCATGCCCTTAGCTCACAGCATTGCGGAGTTACTTGCCCGTGTGGACCACTCCCGCATTAAGACGTGCAGAGAACCGCGCTGCTCCTGTTATTTTATCGATACAAGCAAAAATAGAACGCGGACGTGGTGCAGTATGCTGACGTGCGGCAACCGGAATAAAGTTGCAACCTACTACCGACGCTCTCGTGAAAAGGAGACCATCTCATGAAACATCTCTCGATAAGTATTTTCGCAGCGTTTGCGATATTTGCCCTTGGCTTCGGCGCCGCGAATATGGCGAACCTACAACCCGCGCGAGCCTCATCCCAAATGGCTTCGATGAGCACCGCCGACATGCAGATGCAGGCCGCCATGAATCGCATGAACGGGCGTACGCAGGCCATGCACATGACCGGAGATACCGATCGGGATTTTATGATGATGATGATTGCGCACCATCAATCGGCCATCGACATGGCTAAGGTCGAGTTACAATACGGACATCACAATCAGTTGAAAACTTTGGCGCGAAACGTGATATCGTCCCAAGCTAGGGAACTTTCTCAGATGCGCGCGTGGCTACGCTCGTGGTATCGTAAGTAGCTCAATGCTGCACGCAATCGGTCAGGCGCTGCTTCTTGCCGTAGGGATGCTTTGGCAGGTCGGATGGAGCCTCATACTCGGCTTCGTTCTTTCGGGGCTGATTCAGGCGCTCGTATCCAAGGAGCGGATGCGTAAAGAACTCGGCCGCAACGGCGTCCGCGAGATTGCCCTTGCAACCGCGTACGGAGCGGCGAGTTCCAGTTGTTCATACGCGGCCGCGGCACTCAGTAAAACACTCTTCAAAAAAGGCGCCGGCATAATCCCATCGCTCGCCTTTCTGTTTTCGTCAACGAACCTCGTCATCGAGCTCGGCATCATTTTGTATCTGTTGATGGGCTGGCAGTTCACCGTCGCCGAATGGGTCGGCGGATTGGTGCTGGTGGCACTCATGGCCATTCTAGTAAAGCTGACGTACCCTACGCGTCTCATCGAAGAGGCACGTCGGCATGTCGACGAAACCTCAGGTCACGATCATGGCGACACGGTCGTCGAGGGCGCAAACCTTTGGGAGAAACTGCGCAATCCGCAGACCCATGTCTTGGTGGCGCAAAACGCCGCGATGGATTGGTCGATGCTGCGTACCGATCTTTTGCTCGGCTTTCTCATCGCAGGATTCCTCGGTGCATTAGTGCCGAATGGCGTTTGGCACGTCCTGTTTTTGAGCGGTAGCCCAGCCTGGCTTCAACTGCCGCTCAATGCTATCGTCGGGCCGCTGATCGCGGTAATTTCTTTTGTATGCTCGATCGGCAATGTTCCGTTGGCGGCGATCCTTTGGGGTAGCGGAATCAGCTTTGGCGGCGTCTTGAGCTTCTTGTACGCCGACCTGATCGTACTGCCGCTCCTTGACGTTTACCGAAAATACTATGGCTGGAAGACGGCCTTGTATATCGGCACCATCTTCTTCGTCACGATGGTCGGTGCCGGAATCCTTATGGATTTGTTGTTCGGAGTCTTTCACGCGATACCGACGCCGAACCCGCATCTGCGAGCCGATCTGACGATGTTTTCAATCAACTACACGTTCTGGCTAAATATCATCTTCGGAATTCTGGCGATTTACTTGTGGAATGTCAATCGAACCCACCCGATGAGCCATGGCCACCATGAATCTCACGCAGCAGAGACTGCGTGAACTCCTGATAAGGATGGCGGACCTGAATACCCGAACCTCAGCTTCGTGAGTTCGTACATTCCGGTTGATCCGTCGATTGCGGAGTTTGCGGCATATCTGCGCCTAGAGCGCGGGCAGGCTCCGCGAACGAGCGAAGAGTACGCCCGAGATATCGAGTTGTTCGGCGGATTTTTGGAGCCGGGTCACCCGAAGACCGCGCCGTTCTTTAAATTGCCGGAGGCGACTGTCTCGGATGTGCGCCGGTTTGTCATGGAACTGATGGGGCCGCGCAAGTACGGTGCCGTTGCGGTTCGCCGCAAGATCGCGGCGCTGCGCTCGTATTACGGATTGCAGAAACGCGAAGGCCGCCGCACGGATAATCCCGCTGCGGAAGTGCCGCCGCCGAAAGCGCCCAAACGCCTGCCGCAGGTGATGTCGGAGCCTGAGGTCACCCGATTATTGAAGACCAAGGTCGCGGGTAAAACCGATTTTCAACGTCTGCGAGACGCGGCCATCATGGAGTTGCTCTATGCAAGCGGCATTCGACGCGCTGAGCTCGTCGGGCTCAATTTAAGCGACGTCGATCTGGATCGACGTTTAATGCGCGTGATCGGGAAAGGCAACAAACAGCGCACGGTTTTCATGAACCAATCGGCCGCCGATGCGATCCGACAGTACATCGGCGTTCGCTTACGGACCTCCGATGAGGCACTATTTCTGAGTCGGCGAAAAACCCGGCTCTCGCATCGACAAGCCTGGGTCATCTTTCGCACTTTTGCTCAGCTTAGCGGGCTGACCAAACATGTGACGCCGCACGTAATGCGCCATTCGTTCGCCACTCATTTGTTAGAAAATGGTGCAGATCTGGTGACGATTAAAGAACTGCTCGGGCACGAAAGCCTTTCAACGACCCAGATCTACACCAACGTCTCGCTCGAGCACATGCGGCGCAGTTACGAAGAGGCGCACCCGCGCGACCGCAACGACGAGCGGTAGCGAATTCCTACTGGCGACCGATACGCTGATTCGCATTGGTAAGCAGATAGATTTTGTCGGCGTGGCGGATGCCAAACGCCTTTTGATCGTAAACGACGCCGACGTAGCGGCCCGCCTTGATCGCTTTCATCTGATAGGTGGTCTTGCCGTTGGCTGAAAATATCCGATCGAATTTCGGTAGAATAACAAAGCTCAAAGTCTGCCGCGATCTGGGATCGTATACCTTGATGTTGTTCACGGAAACATGCCGGGTGATCCCATAAAATGTCGAGGCGGCCGAGGCCATCTGCGGCAGCGCGATCGCTCCAACGAGGAACAGCGCAATAAACGTGTTTCGGATTTGGCGCATAGTACTTTCTCCTAGTCTGAAATTAGCAAGTACGACCTATATACCCGATTTTAGCCAAACAAGCCTGGGGCCTCGCGGCGGCGAACCTCAACCGGCAATGCGCATTCAAATCGGGCTTCTTCTCCTGCTGTCCGCATCGCTCTGTGCCTGTTCGAGCGGCGGCGCGTTTGCAACTCGAACCGGCAGGCTGGTGTCGGGTTCAACACTGAGCGTCCGGGCGGAACCGGGGAACATCAACGCCTATCCGCCCGCAGTCGGCGAGCCCAGTGACCTTTGGACAGTCCAAACTGCCGGCTCGAAAATGGCCGGGGACTCGCTCGTGACATCCGCGAGGTACCTTCGGGCCATCGGCCATGCCGATTACCTTGTTCGAGTCCCGAAAGGCGTGCGTTTATCCGCCCGAACAACCCGGGGTTCGATCAATATCAGCGATGTCAGCGGGCCCGTGGACGCAGAAGACAACGACGGTACGATTCACATCCAGATTCCTGGATATGCGACCGCGCGCACCCTTCGGGGCAATATTTCCGTAACGTTTTCAGATCTGAATTGGCCTGGGACGCTGCACTTCAGTTCGCAACAAGGCGACGTTGAGGTGTGGGTTCCAGCCATCGTGAACGCGCACGTTCACTTACATACCGATCGCGGTACAATCTTCAGTGACTTCGGCATCCGCGGCACCGCGCGAGGGACAGCCGAGACGATCGACGCGCAGATCGGCTCGGCTTCCGCCCACGGGATCGACATCGAGGTCAAAAACGGCAGCATCCGTTTCCTCCGGCTGGTCCCGCAGATGTGAATTGATTTTTTAAAGCGTGGCCGTAGGTATGGAACTGGGCGAGTCTAACGTCATCTCTACGCCGCCCGTCCAGCGGGCGACTAAATTGTAGAGTGCGGCGAAAATAATCCCGAAGATAAAACCTAAGATAAAATACAAAATTGGAAACAGTATGACGGCGAACACGCCGATACCGGCGCCGGGCACGACCCCGCCGCGCGACATTGGCGACATCGCGCCCATAGCGCCGCCCATTATTGCGGCAAATGGCAGCCAAAATATTCCAACCACTAAACCTAGTATGGCATAAATAAGAGCCGACACGAGTCCCCATTGGACGATGTTGAGACTACGAAGGCGTGTAACCATTAGCGATCCTCCAAACCGAAAACTTCAGCGGTTGGGACGTTTGGTCGCTTATCCCGGCGGGTCCTGCGACGCAGCCTTTATGCGCGCGCTTTTAGCGTTTCCCGCGCTTTGATGAGACGCACGATTGCGTCGTTGTACGGTGTCGGGACGCCGGTTCGGCGGCCGGCGGAAACGACCGCACCGTTGATGTGATCGATCTCGCTTGGGTGATGCGACTCAAGATCGAAGGCCATTGAACTCTTTGCATCGGCGCCGGCCGCGATCACGTCGGTCACGTATTTCCAGGCGTCCTCAAACGGGAGGTTGATTTTCAGCGATTTGGCGACAGTTGCCGCTTCTAGCGCAAGGGCTTTGGAGAGCCGTGAGGCGTTGGCGTCGTTTGGAATCGCACCCGCATCGCAATCGAGTAGCGCACTAATTGCGTTGATCGCTGCATTCGCGATCAATTTCCCCCATAGATGCGGGCGAATATCGTACACGACCGATGTCTGCAGATCGCTATCAGAGAGCAACGCGGCGACCCGCCGCGAGGTGCTCGAAGCCGCGCCGCCCGAACCGATAATAGTGGTTCCCCGCTGCGAACTTCGGGCGCGCCCAGGGGCGGTGGTAAGCGAGGATTTCGTGGTAATACCGAGCACGACCGGCACTGCGCCGCCAAGTGCGGTCTTGATCGAATCTTCGTTGCCGATCCCGTTTTGAAGCGAAACGATCGGCGTCGCCGGATTGAGTTTCCCGGTGAATGGCCGCAGCGCCGAGAGCGTATCGACGGCCTTTACAAACAGAAATAATACCGCCGAACCGTAGAGGTCGTTCGGCGAACCCGCAGCTATTACCGGGCGAGGCTCGCTGTCATTAACCGAGAGGCCGCCGTCCGCAATTGATGCCAGCAGATTCGGATTGCTGTCTAGCATGGTCACCTCGCACGACTTGGCGAGATGATAGCCGAAGAGCGTCCCCATTGCGCCTGCCCCGATGATTCCGACGCGCAAGCGCTCCGACTGCATCTGCATCGCTAGAACTGAATTTGCAGTCCGAACACGGTGCGTCGCTCGGGATGCGAGAGATCGCGCTCGCCCAAAAATAGCTTGAAGTTTTTGTTGAGGTTGAAGTTCCCGTACGCATCGAACGTCGGGCGCCGCAGATCGTAAGCGCGACCTTCCAGGCCGAAGGCTCCCTGATCGTACTGGCCTATCAATCCAAGCCGCGAGTACAGAACGCCGCCGCCAAGCCGCGCTCGCTTTCCGAACGAACCGATCCCGGCAAAGTTCAGTGTTGTTCTTCCGCCCAAATCGTTCGCGCCGACCAAGAAACTCGTATTTCCATTCGGCAGCAGCAGCAGGTTGAAATCACTTTGCGGTCCGCGATCACGACCCAGAAGCGGGTTATTGCCTGGTGCCGTTTGCTTGGACAATTCACTCAAACGTACCTGAATGGCATACAGGTTCTTGACGATGCCGCCTAAACCGCGCTTGATTCTCGCCGGCGAGTTCGGGCCCGGCGCAGAGTTTGGACCCGGCGAAGCGTTCGGAAGTGGCGAGCCTGTGCGCGGAAGGCGCTGTGAACCAGGCGCACCGGTTGGTCCGTTTGAGGGATACGGGGTTGCATTCGGATCGACGCCGTACACATG
>JALYVT010000196.1 GCA_030853105.1 Vulcanimicrobiota bacterium | reverse complement strand
CGGAATCCGCCAGCTTAATTCGCAAGTTGCTTGCCGAGAATAAGAGCGTGCGATACCTCATTCCCGAACCGGCTTGGCGCTACATCGACGAGCACCAACTCTATCGTGAATCAGATGACACTCGGTAAGATCGTTCTGTGTCTCTTTGTAGCGATCTTTGCGGGATGCTCGCATGCACCCGCAATCAACGGCAATCCGTGTCAAGCGTATCTGAATGAAGCCTCGCATGTTGAAGTAACCACTTCGGGCCAGGTCTCGCGCATGTTCGGTTTGCGCGCTGGTCCCAGCGGCGAGCATGAGGGGTTTTTGATGCGGCTTCAAAACTGCGCGCGCAATCGGTTTACTGTGCGAGTCGAAGACAACACCGGTTTTACCGGGGAGATTCCACTCGGCGTCGGAGATGCGGTCTCACTCAAAGGTGAGTACGAATACTATCCGCGCGGCGGTGTGATCCATTGGACGCATCGCGATCCGCGCGGTCGGCATCCCGATGGCTACATCGACTTCAACGGCAAACGCTATCAATGAAATCACTCGATCGGATCGTACTTGCGAGTGCGTCACCGCGTCGTCTTGAGTTGCTCAGAGCGCTTGGACTCGATGTTCGAGTTGTACCGAGTTCGTACGGCGAACCCCCCGATCCGCTCAAATCGCCGCGGCAATTAGCCCGCTCGCATGCTCGCGCTAAATTGCTGGACGTGCTTGCCGCCGATACATACAGCGATCCGGTGATTGCGGCCGATACCGTTGTGGACCTCGGTGGAATCGCGTACGGGAAACCGCGCGATGAGGCAGACGCGGTTCGAATGCTGCACGAGTTGTCCGGCCGAGAACACCTCGTTCACACCGCATTCGCCATGGCATTCAACCCGCCCGACGGTTCCGGCGACTCGAAAGCCGAGATCATCGAGGAGTGCGAATCGACGACCGTGCGATTTGTTCGCTTGGATCGCGCGCAGATCGAGCGCTATGTGCAGACCGGTCAGCCACTGGATAAGGCCGGAGCGTACGGCATTCAGGGAATCGGCGCCGCGCTGATCGAGGCTATCGACGGCGACTTTTACACCGTGATGGGCTTTCCGCTTGGAAAGTTCGTGCGCTCGCTGAGCCGCCTGGGGTTTTCCCCAGCGATCCCGAAAACGATGCAAACACACTCTTAAGCCGGGGTTTCCACCATCTTTACTTATCGCGACGAGCGCCGACTGTTTGCGGTAATCAGCCTGATTATCGTCGCGGCGCTTATTGCGCTGATCCAAGGGAGCGCCGCGCGATCTGGAAATCCGAGCTTTCTCGCAGCCGTGGGCACGTCGATTGCGGCAGCTTTTGAGATTCCGACCGCAGCATTCACCACCGGTGTGCGCAGCGGCTTTGCGAATGTGGTCAACATTCCGCATCTGGATCGCGAGAATGCTGCCCTTCAAGCGGAAAATCGGCAGCTGTCTCAAGAGAACGCCCGCCTCCATGAGACCGCGGCAGCCGACGCCGCTCAGCTTGCACTGAAGCCGCATTTGGAGGAGTACCCGAGCGCAGTCCAAGCCCGCGTCATCGGGTTTCCGCCCGAGAATGACTCGCGCTCGGTCACGATCAGCGCCGGCTCCCGCGCCAAAATCACACGCGATGACGGCGTTTTGGCCGCAGACGGCGTCGTCGGCAGAGTTGCCGAGGCGAGCCCGTTCACCAGCAAAGTCATCTTGCTGACCGATTACACCAGCAGCGTGCCGGCAATCGTGCAGCGCGGACGCTGGTGGGGAATCGCCAAGGGCAACCTGGCCGATCTGCGGCTTGAATACGTCTCTCAAGATGCGACCTTAAAGATCGGCGACAAGGTCGTCACCGGCGAGGCGCGCTCATTCCACTCAGGAGCGTTAATCGGTACGATCGTTTCGATTGAGAAGAGCGATTCAAGCCTCTATCAAACGGCGATTGTGAAACCGGCCGTTGATTTCGGCAGCCTCGACCGCCTTGTTATCGTCGCGAAGTAGATCACAAGACGCACCGTTCGTCGGCCCGCGCTGGTGGGTTGCCGGTGTTTATCTTGCAGTCGCACTACTTGCGCAAACGTCGTTTCTTCACTTTTTAACATTTCGGGGAGCCGAAGCGAGTCCGGTGCTGATTGCGGTGGTGTGGTACGCCATCGCCTCGGATGTTCGTCGGGCCGCGCTTTTCGGACTGATCGCCGGCCTCTGCGAGGATATACTGTCAACCGGAAGCGGCGGCGGTTGGACAATTGCCACGACACTAACCGCCATTCTGGCGAGCACGGCCTCAAGCGGTTTCTTTGCCGATTCACTTCCGCTGGTTAGCGCGTTCGTTGTTCTCGCAACACTTCTGCGCAATGCAATCTTTTGGGTGGTAATGGCTGCGCAAGGCTATCCGGCCGGCCTCGGCATTATTCATTTCCATAAAACGTTATGGCAAGCGCTCTTAAACGGTCTGCTTGTTAGCATCATCATGCTCGTGTCGCGCATCCTCGAAAACCGTAAGCTGCGATGACGCCGTTTCGGCGCAAAACTCCCTGGGAGCGATCGCCCGTGCGAATCGGCGTCTTCATCGCGTTCAGCGCGCTGGTTGTTATCGCGCTGCTCGCGCGGCTCGTCCAGGTTCAGATCGTGCACGGCCAAGAGTACCGTCAGGCCGCGCAAGCCAATCAAATTCGCTTGATACCGGTTTCAGCGCCGCGCGGTACAATCTTTGATCGGCAAGGTCACGTGCTGGTGCGCAGCCGTCCGTCGTTCGCCGTAGCGTTGATTCCATCCGAAGTCAATCAGATCAATTCAGAGATGAACGCTCTCTCGCAGTCGATCGGCGTTCCATCCGATAAGTTATGGAATCGGCTGCTGCATCATCGCGGAATCAATTACAAATCGTTTGATGAGGTTGCGACCTACGAACCGTACGGCCCGGTTATTTTGGCCAGCGACCTTTCAGTTGCGCATGCGGCACGCATTGCCGAGCTGCAATCCGATCTGCCCGGGGTCGATCTTGAAGTGCAGCCAGTACGTAACTATCCGATGGGCGCCGCCGGCTCGCACATGTTCGGCTACGTCGGTCAAATTACGGAGAGCGAATACACGCGGTTGCGCGCACAAGGCTACTCGCCCAACGACGTCCTCGGCAAAGACGGCTTGGAGTATTCGTACGACACCTATCTGCGCGGAAAGCCCGGCGGACAGCGGATTGTTGTCGATGCGCAAGGACAAGTTGTTCCATCGATCAAGCTGCCGCCCAAGCCGCCGATCTCCGGCGACGGATTGGTGCTGAATATCGACTGGCGCTTGCAGGCTATCGCCGAACGCGCGCTTGCCGATGAGATCAAAACGTGGGGACATGGGCGCACGTACGGCGGCGCGGTCGTGATCGAGGACCCCTGGACCGGCGCAGTGTTGGCGCTTGTGAGTTATCCGAACTTCAACCCGAATGATTTCGCGACCGGCATCAGCGACAAGAAGTTCAGCTACTATCTCAACAGTCCGCAAGAACCGCTCTACAACCGCGCAATCGCCGCCGCAACACCAACCGGTTCGACGTTCAAAATGGTCACCGGCTCGGGTGCGATCAGTGCCGGCGTTATCGGCGTTAAAGAGACTGTTTACGATACGGGCGCTTGGAACTGCGGCGGTGCCGAGTTTCGCGATTTGGCATCGAGCGGGATGGGCAATACCACCTTCGTTCCGGCGCTCGCGGCATCCAGCGACGGGTACTTCTATCAGCTTTCTTGGCGACTCGGCAACGCGCGGCTGCGCCATTACGCCCTCGAGTTCGGCCTGGCAAAAAAATCGGGCGTCGATCTACCCGGCGAGTTCGCCGGGAACTGGCCGACAAACGCGTCCATGCTGAAAAACACCGGATTGCCGCTCGAACCGAGCGATGTGTGCAGCCTCGGAATCGGTCAAGGCGCAATGCAAGCGACACCGCTGCAGATGGCCGACGTGCTCTCAGCCGTCGTAAACGGCGGCACACTCTACCAGCCGCAGATTGTCCACGCGATTCGCGATCCGCAAGGCAAGACCATAAAAACATTTGCGCCGAAAGTTATTCGTCAA
>JALYVT010000195.1 GCA_030853105.1 Vulcanimicrobiota bacterium | reverse complement strand
GCTGCATATTGCTCGCGCGCGATGGTTTGGCACGGCGCGTGTGGGCTTTCAAACGGAAATGAGCTTGGAAAGCCGCACTTCGCAACACCATTAGGCGTGAAGCAATCGAGCACGGCTGTCTTCGAAATGCTGAATTCCTGAAGGCACAACTCTGCTGCGCCCGTAAGGTCCTCGGGCTGGTAAAATGAACCGGCATATAAGACACGTGCATTTGCCGCCGCCACCGCGGTGGTTGCGTTTAAGTATAACGCACCGAATTCACCGGGCGGATTCCACCGGCCGCCGACGCGCTTTGAATAAGAAGTGTCGGAACAATTATCCCATCCGGCTTCAAAAAGACGAAGAAACGTTCCATGTCGTTCGAGATATTTTCGAGCCGGCATTCAGCGCGGAATGCCCGAAGCGAGTCGGCGCATGTAGTCGTACACCGACAATGCGCCTTCGTCGCGAATCTTCTCCAAAACGGTGCGATTTGCAAAGTCAGGCGCGGGCGTGCGCACTAACTCGGGAATCCGGTCCCGCCGTAACCGCCGGGACATGAGGCTGGCCAATTCGCAGCATCGATCTACCTCCGCGAGTCGGCTTACGGGAACGCCGTCCCGTTCCCATTTGCGCGCGGCTTCCGGTGAAACCCGAAAGAGTCGGCCGAATTCCGAACCGTTTAACCCGAACGCGCGCCGGATGTCTCGGATGGCAGAGGCTCCGCGCTTTGAGTATATTCGTGAAAACAGATCGTTCAAACGGGGAGCATCGTATTGCATCAACCGAAACGAGCTTGAGGCGACAACGGTTTTTGTCATAAGCTAAGCATACCTCAAACGGGTTCTTATTGTCAACGCAGTCGCAACCGTATTTCAACATCATCGCAACCGCCTAGTGAGGGTGAGCAAACTAACTTAGTGCACAGCGATAGGCTTGAAGCATCGTGCTTGCGCTCGCCTGCCAGGCGAATCGTTCAACCGAACGCGCGCGAATCGCTGGATTGGCATGATCGTCGCTCTCCAGGATGGCGCGTAGAGCGTTGATCCAGCCGGGTAAGTCATCGACGCCGACGAGGGGCGCTGCACCTTGTGCGACTTCGGGAAGAGAACTTGTGTCGGATGCGATAACGGGAGCGCCGACGCATAGCGCTTGGGCGAGCGCGTAACCGAAGCCTTCGTATCGAGAGGGTACTGCGACGACGGCGCAGGTTGCGTATGCGTTGAGCAATTCGTCGCGAGAGACGTATCCGCGAAAATCGATGCGATCGGCAACGCCGAGTTCATACGACAATTGCTCGCACTCTGTTTGATACGATGTCGGCGGGCCGATCGATACGATGCGAGCGCCGGGAAGCATTGGCAGTGCGCGAACGAGCACTTCAAGGTTCTTGCGACGCTCAACCGTGCCGACGATGAGAATCATCTGCGTGTTGTCCGGTTTGCGAGTGAGCGCGCAGAAATCTTCGGCGACACCCGGATATACGACGTTGATGCGATCTTTGGGAATATCGCAGACTTGCAGCAGTTCGCTGCGCGAGAACTCCGAATCGACTACGATCCGAGCGGCGCGGCGATAGTGCGCGAGCGCAAACCGGCCGAAATAGTATCGCGCATACGCGCGCGTGTGGCCTTGGGCTTTCAGCCAGGCGACGTCGTGCACGGTCACGACAACCGGCAACGGCGAGTAGAGCGGCATCGTGCCGGAGGCGCAATGCAGCAGCTCTGCGCCGCTACGCGCCGCGCGCGCTGGTAGGAGAACTTGGTCCCAGAGCACACGCCGGTCGAAGCGCCACGGATTGAGTTCAGGCTTAGCGAGCTCATCGACTTCCACGCCAAGTCGACGCAACGCGAGCGCGAGGCCGCGAACATACTCGCCGATGCCAGTGGATGTGCCGACCGCGAGTTGCGCATCGATTGCAACTCTCAATGCAGTTCGGATTCGAGTCGCTTGAGGAATCCCGACTGCGCATTAATGGCGCGGCTGCGCGCCGCGTAGGCGCGAGCCCTGGGCTCGTCATGCGCCCGCAAGGCGAGCAGCCCAAGCCCCGCGTAGGCATCGGCGCTCGCGGGATCGACGTCGATCGCGCGCTGAAAGTATCGCTTGGCCGTTTTGAAGTCCGCTTGCAAAAACGCTTGCGAGGCTGCAGCAAGCAAGTATTTTTCGGAGAGCGGTGCCAGCGCCAACGCCTGGCGATAGTACCGCATTCCATCAGCCCACCATCTTTGCCGAAGTGAAGGTTGCTCGTAACCGAAAGTACTCGCGAGCCGGCCAAGACTCCAGTCGGCCTCAGCCAGCGCATCCGGATGGGTTGTTGCTTGTTCGAGTCGATTACGCACACGCAATTCGAGCGCGTACGCATCGGCAATTTTTCCCTGCGAGCGAAGCCGATCGACGTCAGCCGCTAACGCGCCCACATCGTCGGCTTTGAGATACTCCGCGAGTGCGGCGCTGCGATCCCCGCGAGCTGCTGCTATCCGACCAGCATATTCGCTGCGAACAATTGAATCGGGCATGCGCTCAATATGAGCTTTCGCAAGTTGTAGATCGCCGCGATCAAGCGCAGCGCGCGCCAACATCGCTTCAACGTAGGGTGCGGGTGCGACGCGCTCGATTGCATTGTACACGCGCACGCCGCTGGAAACCGAAAACCGCGAAGGGAGCGACCCGGCTGCCGCAACGGCTGAAAAAATGGCATCCGACCCGTATTGCACCAAGCCTAGGCAGACGACCAGCACGGTGAAGACTGCCGCCAAAACAAGCCTGCCGAACACGCTTTCGCCGATTAAAACTTCACGGTAAAGTTGAGGTCGGCTCGATTCTGCGTCAGATTATACGTCGGGACGAACGCATCCTGATAGCGATATTGGCGCGCGGAGAGCGTGATCGCGCTATTTGTTTTTGGAATGGAGTACGTCAGATTGCCGAGGTAGTAGTCTTTGCGTTCGTCGATGTTTGAGCCGATCTGCCCGTACGCTCCCTGATAGTGCTGCGTGTTGTATTGCACGTTCAGCGTTAGGTCGCGAGTCAGCGGAACAGCCGCTGCAGCGTTGAACGAGCGATTGCTCACGCCGACATAGTTCGGGGTGAACGTAATCGGGCTTACGCCGTTCGGCAATGCGGCGGCGGTGGCAGCATCGAAGCTTTGGGTTGCCGGGTTATACGGAACATACGGAAACGCAGTCGTGTCGTTGCGGGAAAGTTTCTCGTAGCGGCCGGAGAGATCGATACTCACCGCGCGGCCCAGCGTGTTCACATGGAACGTCGTTCCCGCGTTAAGCGAATTGTCGGTCTCGGGCTTGCTCGAATAGTACGGACAGGCGGAGTTGGGTGTAGGCGAACCGCAAAACTGCATTGCCGCATAAGAGTTCGGCTTGACCTCTTGCAGATGCTCGCCGCCCGCATGCGCATCGAAATGCAGCGCGCCGATTCGCACCGGCACGGTCACGCTTGCCGTGATTCCTTGGCTGTTCGGAACGAACGCCGAGTAGTCGTTCGGGCCGTAGGCCTGGAACGGGTCGAACACCGGATACGCATACGTCAACGCCGCATTGGTTGCGGTCACCGTCTTCCCGGTGAATCCGGCTGCAGCGTCGAGCTGTTGGTTGATTTTCAGATTGTTTGCGATGCCGAAGAACCCCGGGAAGAACGCTCCCTGGTAGTACGCAAACAGATTCGGCGCATTTCCGTAATACCGAAACGGCGCGCCGCTCAGGTAATTCGCACCGACCGATTGCATTTGCACGCGAGCGCGCCCGGCTCCGAGATTTATCTGCAACCCGGCGACAATCGCCGAGCCGTAGCGAGTGGGCGATTCAAACGGTTCGGGAGCATTCTGATTGCGATAGCTCGGATTGAAGATGCTCATCGCGGCCTCGGCGTAGAGCGTCGGCGCAAGTCGCGAGCGCAGTGCCAGCGGCAACTGCAGATCCAAGCCAAAGACCGTGTCGCTAATGAGATTCACCGAGACCGCGCCGTTGCCGATACCGCCCTGGTTGGGTGCACTTGGCGCGATCATGCCGGCAAGCGGCGATGCGCCATCGTCGTAATCAAAAATCCGATTATAGGTGAGGCC
>JALYVT010000194.1 GCA_030853105.1 Vulcanimicrobiota bacterium | reverse complement strand
TGCTCCCGTATCCATCCGGCGATCTGCATGTTGGACACGCGAAAAATTACACGCTCGGCGATGCGGTTTCACGCATGATGCGAATGCTCGGCTACGATGTGCTGCATCCGATGGGCTGGGATGCGTTTGGACTTCCGGCCGAAAATGCCGCGATTCAACGCGGCATCGAGCCCGCCACCTGGACGCGCGAGAACATCGCGAATATGGAGCGCCAGATTCGTCTGATCGGAACCGGATACGATTGGAGTCGCGAAATCGCGACCTGCGACCCCGAGTACTACCGCTGGAATCAGTGGCTATTCTTGCAGCTCTACGAACACGGCCTCGCCTACAAGCGCGAAGCGACGGTGAATTGGTGCCCGAAAGATCAAACCGTGCTTGCCAACGAACAGGCCGAGGGCGGCGTCTGCTGGCGCTGCGGTGCAGCCGTCGAACGGCGAAAACTATCGCAATGGTTCTTGAAGATTACCGACTACGCGGAGCGCCTGCTGAACGATCTCGATAAATTGCCGGGCTGGCCCGAGCAGATTCGAACCATGCAGCGCAATTGGATCGGCCGCAGCGAAGGCGCCACGTTCTCATTCGCAATCGAAAACTCCGATGCGCGCATCTCGGTTTTTACAACACGAGTGGATACGTTATTCGGCGCAAGCTACATCGCCGTTGCCCCCGAGCATCCGGTGATGCAAGCGATCTCCCAGTTAGCGCCGAAGCAGCGTAGCGCCGTCGAGCAATTTGCGCAGAGTTTGAAATCGAAGTCGGAGCTTGAGCGCACCAGTTTAATGGAAAAGCAGGGCGTCTTTACCGGCGCGTACGCGATCAATCCGCTCTCCAACGAGCGCATCCCGATTTGGGCAACAAACTACGTCTTAGCCGACTATGGAACCGGCGCCGTGATGGGCGTTCCGGCTCACGATCAGCGCGACTTCGAGTTCGCGCACAAACACGGATTGCCGATCGTTCCCGTCGTCGTTGCACATGCGCAGACGCCCGAAGCGCCGCTCGAATCGGCGTTTCTCGATGATGGTCGTTTGATCGCCAGCGGTGACTTTACCGGCATGTCGAGCGCGCGAGCGCGCGATGCAATCACAAACCGCCTACGCGCGTTGTCGATCGGCGAGAAGACGATCAACTATCGGTTTCGGGATTGGCTCGTTTCGCGGCAACGCTATTGGGGCACGCCGATTCCGATCGTGTACTGTCCCGAGCACGGTGAAGTCCCTCTGTCCGCGGATCAGTTACCAATTCTGCTTCCGCTCGATGTTCCGATTACCGGCGAGGGTTCGCCGCTGGCGCGCGACCCGCGGTTCATGCAGACAACCTGCCCGATCTGCGGGGGAGCGGCAACTCGCGAAAGCGACACGATGGACACCTTCTTCGAATCGTCGTGGTATTATCTGCGCTACCTCGATCCGCGCAACGATCGAGCGCCATGGAATCCGGCGCTCGCCGATCGCTGGGCAGCGGTCGATCAGTACATCGGCGGCGCCGAACACGCCGTGCTTCATTTGCTGTACTCGCGCTTCTTCTACAAGTTTTTTCACGACCGCGGTTGGGTTCACGGCGGCGACGAACCGTTCACGCGCTTATTCAATCAGGGCATGGTTCTGCATCGCGGCGAGAAGATGAGCAAGAGTCGCGGTAACGTGATCGGCATCGACGAGACAGTGAACAAACAAGGCGTCGATGCGATGCGACTATTCTTGTTGTACGCAACTCCGCCTGAAGACACGATGGAGTGGACCGAAGACGGAATCAGCGGCCGCGTGCGCTTCGTGAATCGGGTTTGGCGCGCGTGCGAACCGTTCGCGGCGAACGCAGGTGCGGTCTCGATTCGCGAGCTTCCGCCCGCCGAAACCGCAGCCGAGAAAGAACTGCTGCGCGCCGTGCATGTCGCGGCCAAATCGGCTGTCGATGAGACACTGACACGACGGATGCACTACAACGCCACCATCGCCAAACTCGATGAGTACGTGAATGCGCTGACAGCGCTTGGGAAATCGCATCCGCAGAGCCCGGTCGTCTTGTACGCCGTGCATGCGCTGCCGGTGATCATTGCGCCGTTTGCCCCACACCTTGCCGAAGAGTTGTGGGAGCAGTTGGGGCACCGCGAATCGGTGCATCTAGAGTCGTATCTGCAGCCCGATTCGAGCGCGCTTGCGGTCGACGAGATCACGTTGGTGGTTCAAGTGAATGGGAAGATTCGCGCCCGCATTCAAGCCTCTCCCACAACCGACGAGGACGCCGCGTTGCGACTGGCACTGGCGCAGCCCTCAGTCCAAACGCATTTGACCGGAAAGACAATTCGCAAGCAAATCTACGTCCCGGCCAAACTCTTGAACCTCGTTACCAGCTAAGAAGCCGCGCGGAAAAACTCGACCGTTTTCGTGATGCCTTCGGTTAGGCCGACCTGCGGAATCCAACCGAGTTGCTCTCGTGCCAACGATGAATCGAACTGCGCGTCGCGCGCATCGCCGGCGCGCTTCGGACCTGCGACTGTCGGCGGAGTGAACCCAGTTATCTCGCATAGCGCCTCGTATATCTGATTGACGCTCGTGCGCTTTCCGGTTCCGATGCAGTAGCACATTCCTGAACCGCCGTCCAATGCCAGCAGATTCAAAGCGGCTACATCCTTTACGAAGACGTAATCGCGCGTCTGCTCGCCGTCCCAATCGATTCGCACCGGCTCCTGCTTAAGAAACTTGCCGATGAGTATCGAGATAACGCCGGCCTCGCCGTTAGGGTCTTGACGCGGTCCATATACATTACCGTAGCGCAGCGCGGTAAAGTCTAGCCCGTGTTCGCGCTGATAAAAGCCCAGATAGTGCTCGGCGACCATTTTGGTGATCCCGTACGGTGATTCTGGACGCTGGGGCGTGCGCTCATCGATGGGAAGATTATCGGGGGTTCCGAAGGTCGCGCCGCTAGAGGCGAACGTGACTTTGCGAACTCCGACTCTCACGGCGTTATCCAGCACGTTGAGCAGGCCGATTACGTTCACTTGCGCGTCCAACATCGGATCGCGTGACCCAATGGCAACGCTGTGCTGCGCAGCGTGATGACAGACGATCGCCGGCTTAAACTCTTGGAATATTCGACCGATGCCTTGATCGCGGATATCCATATGGACGAACGAAGCCCGGGTCGGCACATTGTTACGGCGGCCGCCCCCGTGCTCCCAAAGTGAATCGATCACGAGTACATCGTGACCCTGCTCCAAAAAGCTCTCCACGATATGCGAGCCGATAAATCCGGCACCGCCGGTTACGATGATCCGCAAGAAATTTGTGTCCTCTTCCTAGCCGATGCGCGAGTTCGTCGCAGGTAAGTAGCGATGGAACGGGCCGTGCTGCCTCGAGTTGCCGGTGTTTTCGTGTTCGGCACGGCGCTGGTACAACCGATCGATCTCCCGACGCGAGCACTTCTTCTGTTCGGTTTGGCGCTGATCGCCGGTGCGTCGCTGCGTCGCTCCGAGGAGGGGTTCGGCATTCGCGCGGCGCTTGCCGGCGCCCTGGTCGCCGCACTCCTGAGTGCCCGGGTGCATCAGTTGTTCACACCCCCATCGTATCAAACCCGCACCGAGCGTTTTAGCGGCACGGTAATCGGTGATTTAGAGACCAACGCAAGCAGCAGTACATTCGGGCTGCAGTTGGATGCGGGGCCGAAAGTCCTGGTTACGTCAAATGGCGCTCCGCCTGAGCTCGGTTCGCGTATTCGCGTGCGCGGCCGACTTGGGCCGTTCGACGAACCACGCAATCCGGGCGAGCCGAGCGAACGCGCGATCGAGCAAGAGCGTGGCTATGAGGCGCGCATAAGTTCGGCGAAAATACTAGCGAGACTTCCCGCCGCTAGATGGTCACTCAGCACCGCGATAGCTCGTGTGCATCGAACCATCGGCGCGGAGTTGCGCTCGCAGTTGCCGGAACCGCAAGCAAGCATCTTGGCGGGTGAGCTGTGGGGTGAGCGCGCCGCGTTGCCGCCTGATTTGAAGGCCGAGTTTCAGCAGACCGGCACGGTACACGTGCTGGTCACCGCTGGACTGCATCTAGGAATCGTAG
>JALYVT010000037.1:2740-14652 GCA_030853105.1 Vulcanimicrobiota bacterium | reverse complement strand
GCCGTCGGTGGCGGTACAGACGGCATATCCGCTGCGCTCGAGATTGTAGCGAAGCGTTTGCAGAATTGCTGCCTCATCATCTACAACGAGAATCTTCTTGTTCATATCGGCGTTCTTTACGAAGGCCAATCGAGGGTTAAGTTCCGGCGATGCGTTCATAGAATTTTGCAACGGCGCTGTAGTCGCGACCGCCGTCTCCTTCTGCCGATTGTGCGGTATAGAGCTGGTAAGCAACGGCCGAAACCGGTAGAGCGAGTTTCATCTCGCGTGCGGCCTCAAGCGCTGCATTTAGGTCCTTTCGGAGTAAGTCCATCGCAAAGCCTCCATCGAAGCTTCCGGCGAACCAGGTTTTCGGCAGCCAGTTCTCCAGCAGGTAGTTTGAGCCGGTTGCCGTGCCGATGACTTTGCGAACCACCTCAAGATCGACGCCGGCCTTTTTGGCGAAAATCAGCGCCTCGCAATTTGCAATCATAATCGACGCGATCATCATTTGATTCACAAGCTTGACGGTCTCGCCCATTCCAACGTCTCCGACATGCGTGGGGGTGCCCATTGCGCGCAAGATTGGCTCGACCTCGGCGAAATCGTGAGCCGACGCTCCGGCCATGATCGCGAGCGTCCCGTCCTTGGCTCGGGCTGGACCGCCGCTGACCGGCGCATCGACGAACCGATGCCCTCGCTCGGAAAGACGTTTCGCGAACGCACGCGATGCGATCGGCGAAATCGTCGACATATCGATGAAGATTGTGCCGGGTTTTGCACCAACCGCTAATCCGCGTTCGCCAAACAACGCGTCTTCAACTTGCGGCGAATCCGGAACACACGTGATGACCACGTCGCTCGCGGCACTAACCGCCGCCGGGTCGGCCGCTTCAACAACGCCGCTAGCCAACAGTCGTTCCAGCGGAATGCGATCCTTGTGCGCTGCGGTGGCGACGGTGAAACCACCACGCCGAAGGCTACCGACCATCGGCTCACCCATTGCGCCGAGACCGATAAAGCCGATCTTCGCGTTCGTATTCACAGGAGCGCGGATTGACCGGAGCGGAGCCGGGCTCCTGGAGGACGAAGGCCCCAAGCTACTATTTCCTCTAGACTGGAGACCGACCCGCGATGGTCACGACGGTTGCGCGCCCGACATTCGATCAACTGAATCTCTCTACCGGAAAGCGGGTTCGCCTGCATCGACTGATGTATGAACATGGGCCGGCGAACGGCACCCTGATGCTTCTGCCAATCGATCAGGGACTCGAACACGGCCCAATCGACTTCTTCGATAACCCCGATGCGCTCGATACCGATTGGATATACCGACTCGCCGTTGAGGGAAACTTCTCGGGCATCGCGCTGCATATCGGACTCGCGGAAAAATATCATCGCGCCTACGCCGGAAAAGTGCCGCTGATTTTGAAAGTCAACGGCAAGACGAACGTGCCCGCCGATGATGAGCCGTTCAGCTCGCTGACATCGTCGGTCGAAGACGCCGTGCGCTTAGGGGCCGATGCGGTCGGCTACACGCTGTATGTCGGAAGTCCGGCTCAAGATGTCGATATCGCGCAGTGCAATGAAGTTCGCCGAGACTGCGAGCGGTACGGAATGCCGCTGATCATTTGGGCTTATCCGCGCGGAGTAGCAATAAAGGCCAAGGGCGGCATCGACTCACTCTACGCAATCGACTACGCCGCGCGAGTCGCATGCGAAGTCGGCGCCGACATCATTAAGCTCAACGAACCGAAGTTCGAATCGGCGACCGCCGGACAACTGCCGAAACCTTACAACACACTGCAGTTTTCTGATGTAGAGGGGCTTGTAAAAGTTGTAAAATCGGCCGGGCGCTCGCTGGTATTGGTCTCCGGCGGCAGCAAGATGGGCGACGACGACACCCTGCACAAAGCCCAAATCGCAATGGAAGCCGGCTGCGTCGGGCTGATCTTCGGGCGCAATATGTGGCAGCGCACCTGGGATAACGCGCTCGCAATGGCCGCCCGCATGCACGACCTTATGAAAGGCTACGGACAATAATCACGCAACCATCACCGACACTCGCAGAGCGCGTCAACGCGGCAATTGACAAAGTTCGCCCGGGTATTGCGATGGACGGCGGTGAGGTTTGGCTTATTAAAGTCGAAAACACAGTCGCTTACGTGCAGATGCTGGGCGCCTGCGGCGGCTGCTCGATGGCTAACACCACCTTAAAGATGGCAATCGAATCCACCGTGATGGCCGAGTGCCCCGAGATCACCGAAGTCTTACAAGTTTAAGGGTTGCGCGCCTTGCTCGTGCTTGAGCGCGCAGGCGTGGCAGTACCAAACGACGGCGCCCTCACGGTTGATCGGAACCATGTGCTCATGCTTTCCGCGGCGTCCGCAGCCCGCGCAGGCGTAGGTTTTACCGACCGGGACGTGGTTTGCGACCCGCTCGTGACGGGTAGCGTAGTAGACGATTACAAGAATTGCGATGAACAACACCCAGGGCGCGAAAGCAAAAAACTGATCCAGATAGGCCATAAGAGCGCCTTTTCGCTCTAGAGCGCGAAGTTCACTTTTTAACGCATGCGGCGGTAGATCGACTGGCCTTCAATGACCTGACGGAAGACTCGCTCATGCGGCGTCACGCGTAAGGATTCGCTGCTTCCAAGGCAGAGAAATCCCAGGCGCGTCAAGCTTGCTAGAAATAAGTTGTGAACCCGAAATTGCAAGGACATGTTGAACTGCGGCAGCACGCCGCGGGCGACAATCGCGTGAAACTCGTTGAGCGATCCATCGCCTGCCAGGCTATGACGCGCAAATACAATATTTTTCGAGAGCGCCGGATCGAAGACGGCTTGCCCTTCGGATAGTGCGCAGATGTCCGAGAGCCGCGACTGTGCGCCGGTTTTTCGGTAGGACTCGGCCAGGTCTTCATTCGACTCGATATGATAGCGTCCCAGTTTTGCGTGTTCGAGGCAGAGGTCGCTTGCGGCGGTTGCGTAGATCATGCAGCGTTCCAGCAGACCGGCTTCGTGCAGCACCGCCGCTGCCGCATAGACGTCCTCACCGCTCGAACAGTTCGGAAACCAGAGTCGCAGCAGCGGATAGGTTCGAAACACCGGCACAACTCGCTGACGAAATGCCTCAAAGAACTCTGGTTCGCGAAAGAGTCCAGGGCTGCCGCCCGACATTGCTAACATAAATCGACCGAGCGCGCCGTTGTCGTGCAGTACCGCCTCCTGTAGACCGGAGATGGTGCGCACCTCTTCTGCGCGCATTCGTTCGGCGACACGGCGTTTGAGGGTTGCCTGCGCGTAGTCGCGGTAGTCCTGTCCGGTGTGCTGCAAGACGGCCTCAAGCAGCAGATTCAGTTCGATATCGGGTAGCGCACTGCGCTGTTCGATTACTTGGTCAACCATACGCGTAGCAATCCGATTAATTGATCTACGTCCACCGGCTTACTGATGTACTCCGACGCACCGGCTGCAATACAGCTCTCGCGATCGCCCTTCATGGCTTTGGCGGTAAGCGCAATGATCGGCAAATCCGAAAACCGATGGTTCGAGCGAATCCTGCGAATCGTCTCATAGCCATCCAGTTCGGGCATCATTATGTCCATTAGGACGATATCGATGTTCGAGGAGTGCATCAGCAGATCGATTCCGTAGGGCCGGATGTTTAATATCTGGGTTCCTCGGATACATGCTCAGGGTGCGCATGCCTGGTTCTAGCGCGTTGCCGGCGTCGGAACGCTTCGAGCAGATGCTGGATTTGCTTCTCGCGATCAATCGCCTGTTGGCATCGACAACCGACCTTCGCCCTTCGTTAACGAAGATCGCGCAGCTGTGCGTTCCGATGCTGGCCGAATTCTGTACGATAGAGTTGCTTCCTGAAGACGGCGGCCTAGCGACGGATTCACCTCCAAGGAACACCGACCCGTCGCACGTGGACCTCGAGCTGGCTGCTCGCGGAAAGCACATCGGTTTAATGACCCTGGTAAATCGGAGTGGTGACTCAATCGACGCACCGGCCCGCAAGCTCGCGGAGATCGTGGCGTTGCAGCTTTCGAACTTCATTGCAAACACGCTTGCTCACTCGCGTGAACATCGGGTGGCAGACCGCCTTCAACGCGCGCTAATGCCGGAGCGTTTTCCGGTCGTTGCCGGCGTAGAGTTTGCGGGCGCCTATCGACCCGCAAGCGATGAAGCCGACGTCGGCGGCGATTGGTATGATGTGTTTGCTTTGCCGGACGGCAGGATCGGGATATCGGTGGGCGATGTTGCCGGCCATGGCCTGGAGGCTGCCGTCATCATGGGCGAGGTACGGCAGGCAATGCGCGCGGCGGGAATCGGTGCGGATTCGCCCAGCGCCGTCCTCGAGTACGTCAACGACGTGATCAATTTGCGCGAATCGATCGGCATGGTAACCGCGCTGTTCGCCTTGTACGATCCGGACACGGCGGTGCTGCGCTACGCGTCGGCCGGACATCCACCGCCGATACTAACATTGCACGACGGATTTGCCGAACTGCTTCCCTTCGGCAGCGTCCCGCTTGGCACCGAAACCGTGATCGGCGCGACCGATTGGACGTTCACAATTCCCCCCGAATCACGTTTGATCTTCTACACCGACGGAATGCTCGAAAACAATCGCGATATTGTCGTGGGTGAACGGTTGCTGCTCGATGCTTCCCGCGAACTGTTGGAGGGTTCGGCGGCCAATCCAGCTGCAGCGTTGCAAGATCGCATTTTCGCCGCTGCAACGAACAAGGACGACGCGGCTGTGCTCACCTTGACGCGCTCGCCGGAGAGCACGACCGCGCCGGAGTATGTTTTTTCCGCGATTTCCATGATCGCGCCGCTAACGCGTTCGATACTCCGAGCGATTACACAGGAGCTTTCAATCACCGAAGATCAGCGCTTTGGGCTGCTGGTCGCAACCGGCGAAGCCATCGCCAACGCCGTCGAACACGCATATCGAGGAACCGTTCCGGGTCTGGTTCGGATCGGGTATGCGCTGCATCCGGATCGCGTGAGCATCACCGTCGAGGACTACGGCCGCTGGCGGCCATTCGTACAACGAGCGGAGCGCGGTCGCGGCATTGAATTGATGCACGCTCTGACGGACGGAGTCCAAATTAAGTCGAGCAAATCCAATACCGCAATTAGCCTAACGCTGAGGTTAAAGCAAGAAGCCTGCTGACCTACGCGGCTGCTTTTAGAATCAGCGCTGCATTGATTCCGCCGAAACCCGAACTGTTGGCAAGCACAATTCGCGGTGACAGCGCCAGGTCATCGCGACTGCACGCGATTGCACAGTCTGCGTCAAGCTCGTCCAGATTGATCGCGCCGGGCAGCAGACCATGACGCATCCCGAGTAACGCGAGTCCGATCTCCCAAGCGCCGGTCGCTCCCAACGCGTGTCCGTGTTGACCCTTGGTGGAAGTGACCGGAATCTGCGCAAGCCGATCGCCGAATACCGAGCGGTACGCCAAGCTCTCCGCCGCGTCACCGATGCGGGTCGAGGATCCGTGCGCATTGATCGCATCGATTTCGTCAATCCGCACGTCTGCCTCGCTAATCGCATTGATGAATGCGCGCGCGGTTTGTTCACCGTCGGCGCGCGGAGCCGCCATGTGGTGGGCATCGTTGGTCAAGCCGTATCCCGCGATCTCTCCATAAATACTTGCGCCGCGGTTGATTGCGTCTTCGTACCGCTCGAGCATGAGCACACCGGCGCCCTCGGCCATCACGAATCCGTCGCGGTCGCGGTCAAACGGTCGGCTCGCATGTCGCGGATCGGCATTGCGCGTCGACATTGCCTGAATGACCGTAAACGCGCCGTAGATAAGCGGCGCCAGTGGCGCTTCGACCCCACCCGCAAGCGCCGCGCGCACTTCACCACGAGCAATCGCACGAAATGCCTCGCCGATTGCGACGGCGCCGGCAGCGCACGAGTTTCCATTTGAAATTGTCGGTCCCGTGAGTCCGAACTCGATGGCGATATTGCAGGTCGATGCGCTGCCGAAAACCGCGAGCGCCAATAACGGATGGATCGCGCTTAAGCCTTTGTCGTGAAAGATCGCGGCTTGCTCGTCGGCGTGAGCCAGGCCACCCAGCGCTGAACCAAGATAGACGCCGACATCGGCCGCGTTTCCGTTTAGAGAGAACTTCGCATCGTCAAACGCGAGTCTCGATGCGGCGATTGCAAATTGCGAGTAGCGATCCGTCCAGCGAATTCGCTTGGCCGAAAGAAAGTCGCGCGGATCGAAATCTGAAATCTCGGCGGCGACCTGCGAGGTGTAGCCGCTTGCATCAAAGCGCGTAACCGGTGCGGTTGCGACGCGTTTGGTGGTAACGCCATTCCAAAACGACTGCGCGCCGATTCCGAGCGGGGTGACCATTCCCAGGCCCGTCACAACAACGCGATGCTTATCCCTCATGCGTTCGCCTCTGCAAGCACTTTCATGCGCGCAAGCGTCTTGGCTGCGATGTTATGCACGAAGAAGTTTCCGACAACATGCTTTCCGATGAAATCGGCCGCTATCGGAAACTCAAATTGCAGTTGATGGTCGATGATCACTCGGGTGTTCGTTCCCTCGGTCTCAAATCGCCAAACAACCTCCATTCCACGCGTCCATCCTTCGATGTGGCGAAACCGAATCTGCGGGCGATTCGGGTCGTTTATTTGCTCCGCTGTCCAGCTCACCGGCAAGCCGTTGCGACTAGCTCCCATCTCGACAACCCGCCGCGCACCGTCTTGAGAACGCACCCGAACGTAGCGATAATGGGGTAGTATTTGCGGCCAACGTTCGGTTGGTGCAGCGAAGCGGTAGATCTGCTCGGGCGTTGCAGCGATCAGGATATCATTGCGGGTCTCGATCACTTGGTGATCCATTTCATTAGCGAGGGCGCTAGCGGCACCCCCGCACTCGGAGCGCGCGTTAACAGTTTTACGACCGCGCCCAAAGCCCGGCGACCGGCGATTCGCCTGCCATGTGAGAACGCGTAACGACGCGGATTGGATTGCAGAATCGCATTTGCACCCGCAACGGCGCTTTGCAGCGCAAGCATAACCCCTTGGCCGGTAAACGGATCGACGAAACCGGCAGCATCGCCGATTAACAGCACTCGCGGCCGGTAGAGCGCGCGCGTTCGATGATCGAGCGGCCCGACGGCGACTCGTTTGCCGATTCGCTCGACGCCTGCAAATGAGCGTCGCCCGGCGCCGAGTTCGGCGGCCGCTTCGCTCAAATGCTCGTCAACTGCTCCACGCCATCTTTCCAAGTCGGCCGCATTCACGACCACCATAACATTTGCGATCTGCGAATCGAGCGGATTGATGGCAAAGTAGGTCTGACGATGGACATACATTTCAATGAAGCCGTTCAACGCACCGAACCCACGATAGTGGCCGCCGAGTGCAAAACGCGCGGCACCGCGCGCGCTCGCCGACAACCCCGTCTTACGAGCCACGAGCGAACCGATCCCATCTGCGCCGACAATCCATGCCGCGCTTAGCATCTGCTCGACTCCTGAAGAATCTCTAAACTGCACGCTAATGTGGTCGGAGTGCAGTCGAACGTCTTCGACCTGCGCGGTCACGACTCGCGCACCGGCCTCGCGCGCCGAATCCAGCAGCAGCGAGTCCAACTCGGAACGCGCGATCGACCATGCGGGAGCAGAGAATCGCAGTTCTACTTCGTCGTCGCGTGAACGTAGCCGAATCCCGCGCAGCGGCCAAGCGTGCGGTCGAACACGGTCGGCGAGGCTCAGCGTTTCTAAGGCGGCGATTGCGCCGCTGTTCAGATACTCGCCGCAAACCTTTACCCGCGGGAATTGGCTCCGTTCGAAGACGGTGACATCTATTCCGGCGCGCGCGAGCTGCAGCGCGCACGCGGATCCGGCCGGTCCACCTCCGACAATGGCAACGCTATCCATCGCGCAGCAGCATCCGATAAAACGGCATGCGTTCGATACGCGCACTTTGCCAGCCGGCAGATGCGCAAAGTTCGCGGGCTTCGCTTGGCGTGTACGCGCGGCGTGACGAGAGCGGCGCGTCATGGCGCGTGAGCCGATTGTTCGAGACGATTCGACTGAAGAGGTACGCGCCGACAAAGCCAAGGGGTGAGCGGCGCAGATCGCAGAGCAACGGGGTCACGCGCGCTACGCGGCGCATCTCGCGCAACAGCGCGACAGCCGCTTTCGGATTGAAATGATGCAGGGCCAAGTTGCACATCACCACATCGAACTGTCCATCTGAAAACGGCAGCGATTCGCCGATTCCGCGGACGAAGTGCAGCGAGCGCGGGCTCCCGGTTCGACGCGCCGCGATCTCAAGTATCTGCGCACTCGAATCCAGGCAGGTGATCTGCAGATCGGCTCCGCGTCGGGCAGCATCACGCACCAGCGCCAGCGGTATGTCGCTGCTGCCGGTTCCGATATCTAAGGCGGTGCGAGGATTGAGCGTTTTGAACGCGCGACGAACCGGCGCACTGCCGCCCAGGAAGTGGTTGGCAAGCTCGATATCGCGCAGACTGCCTTCGAGTTCGGCGATTGACTCGACCGGATCATCCATAAGCTCCCGGTCGGTAACGCGCATCTCCGGCCGTTAACTCTTCTTAAAATACTCCGCATTAAGCGCGGTGAAACTTGTCCACTTCTCCGGAACGTCCGAATCGGCAAAGATTGCCTCGACCGGGCACGCCGAAACGCAAGCGCCGCAATCAATGCAGACTTCCGGATCGATGAAGAGCATCTCGTCGCTCTCGCCGCCGTGAATGCAGTCAACCGGACACACATCGACGCACGATTTGTCCTTGGTTCCAATGCACGGTTCGGTGATCACGTATGACATAGCGCAAGTGTATTCCGGCGAGCGACTTTTGGTCTCCTGGTTTAGTCGGAAATCCAGAAAAACCAAGCGCCGGGCGCGGTTTTACGCCGAGCGGCGCGAGACCATTCTGAGGATGTAAAGCAATACGACCGCACCGATCAGTGCGACGATGATGTTGGCGATAATCCCGCTTCCGCCGGCGATATGCAGCAGCGAGAGGATGAACCCGCCGATGATCGCCCCGATGATACCGATCACGATATCGCCTAAAACCCCGCCCGGGCCTTCGCCGGGAACAATGTATTTGGCGATCGCTCCAACGATCAGCCCAACGATGACCCAGTAGAGAATGACGCCTACCATCGCTAACCTCCAAGAACGCCGGGCACACAGACGCGCTCGGCCTAAGTACGCCTTTCTTGCACCACAGAGCGAGGGCTCACCTTCTGCGAGAGGACACTTTTGCGAGCGGGTAAACGTTGGCCCAGTATGAAGCTTTTAGGACTGATTCTCGGCATAATCGCGGTTCTGGCGGTAGAACCGGCCCTGGCGGCTACGCCTGCGGCGACCTTAACAGTAAGCGGCCAGGGCAGTGCGACCAGCGTGCCGGACCTGGCAACCCTGAACCTCGGCATCAATACCACCGAAGATGTCGCCCAGGATGCAACCAGCAAAAACAACGCCATCTACGCAAAGATCGAAGTCGCCTTGAGGGCATTGGGCATCGCGAAGGCGGACGTGACGACGGTAAACTACAACTTGAATTTCGTCCCGCGGCCGACCGTCGTGCGGCCGCCGCAGCCGTATGAACCGCGCTACGGATACACGGTGTCGCGAGCGGTGAGCGTAAAAGTCCACGATGTGAACCTCGCCGGGAACGCGATCGATGCTGCGGTGGCAGCCGGCGCGAGCAACGTCAACTCTGTGAATTTTGGGCTTGAAAACCCGCAGCGCGCCTACGATTCGGCGATGCGTCTTGCGATTGCAAATGCAACCGGTCAGGCTAAGTCGATGGCCGACGCTGCCCATCTGCGTCTGGGTCGGATTCAGAATCTGCAATCCGGCTTCGCGCCGTATCCTCAACCTTTCCCGATGCCGCTAATGAGCCGCGTGGCTGCCTCGCCACAGATGCCGACGGAGATCGCCCCCGCCGGCGTCACCGTCCGCGCAACGGTAACGATCACCTATTTGATCAGCCCTCGAAACTGAAGCGCGCGCGCCGAGTATCATCACCAGCATGAAAAACCTCTGCGATACCTGCGGGCAGCATCCGGCGACCGTCTTTGACGGAACGACCGCCCGCTGCACGGCCTGCGCGGCCCGGCGCAACGCGACCGCCGCTCTGCCGTTCCTCGGCGCGGCTGTCACCGCCGCCGCGCTGTTGGCGGGCGGGGCGTACCTGGTCGATCGCATGAATCGCAACCAGAACCAGACGCCTACGGCGAGCAATCCGATCGACGATTTCGCGCGCCGATTTCGCGGCGGGACGCCGACACTCGCGGCGTTTTCACGCGATCTTACCGAACTTGCCCGATCGGGCAAACTCGACCCGGTAATCGGCCGCGACGACGAAGTTGAGCGCGTCATCTCGATCCTTGCGCGACGCAGTAAAAACAACCCGTGCCTCGTCGGCGAGCCCGGCGTCGGAAAGACCGCGATCGTTGAGGGTTTGGCGCAGCGAATCATTGCCGGAACGGTGCCGCCGTCACTGCTCAATAAACGAGTCCTGGCGCTCTCCCTCGGCCCGCTGGTCGCCGGCACGAAATATCGCGGTGAGTTCGAGGGCCGCGTAAAGAAAATCTTGGATGAAGTTCGGCGCTCTGCGCGCGATGTCGTGTTGTTTATCGACGAACTGCATACGCTGGTTGGTGCCGGTGCGGCTGAAGGCTCGCTCGATTTGAGTTCGATGATCAAGCCCGAACTTGCGCGCGGTGATCTGCAATGCGTCGGTGCGACGACGTTCGATGAGTACCGCAAATACATCGAATCGGATGCCGCTCTAGAGCGCCGATTCCAGCCGGTGATGGTTGAAGAGCCGAGCATCGACGACACAGTCGCGATTCTCAAAGGCTTGCGCTCAAGCTACGCGCTGCATCATAACGTTGAGATTCGCGACGATGCTATTGCAGCCGCCGCCACGCTTTCCGCGCGCTACATCGCCGATCGCTTTTTACCCGACAAAGCGATCGACCTTATGGACGAAGCCGCGGCTTCGGTCGCGCTCAACAACCGCGGAGCCCAGAATCGCCCGCCGGTCACCGCTGAAGACGTCGCATCGGTCGTGACGAAATGGACCGGCATACCCCAAGAGACGCTCTCGGTTTCGCAGACCAATAAATTGCTCTTGCTGGAAGATGCACTTAAGAAGCGCGTGATCGGCCAAGAAGCCGCAATCGCCGCGGTGTCGGAGGCCATTCGCCGCGCGCGCGCGGGGCTGCACGATCCGCGCAAACCGCTGGGCAGCTTTCTGTTTATGGGGCCGAGCGGAATCGGCAAAACCGAACTTGCGAAGACCCTTGCCGAAACGCTGTTCGGCAGCGAAGCTGCGCTCGTGCGCATCGATCTCTCGGAGTTTACCGAAGCCCACACTGTTTCGAGATTGCTCGGCGCGCCGCCGGGATATCAAGGCCACGAAGAGGCCGGACAACTTACCGAACCCGTGCGTCGGCGGCCTTACTGCGTCGTGCTCTTCGATGAACTTGAAAAGGCGCACCCGGATGTAGCGGCAGTGCTGCTGCAGATTCTCGATGATGGCCGCGTAACCGATGCGAAAGGCCGCACGATCGACTTTCGCCACGCGCTGATTATCATGACGACTAATCTCGAGGAAGATCAGCTCGCCCAAGAGTTCCGCCCCGAGTTTCTCAATCGTATCGATGAAGTTGTACCATTCAACGAACTCAAACTCGAACACATCAAGCAGATCGTCACGATCCACGTCGATGCGCTGGCCGAGCGCCTGGGCACGCGCAAAGTAAACCTAAGCCTGAGCGACGACGCAAAGAGCTACCTCGCGCGCGAATCGATGGAGGCAGGCACCGGCGCGCGCCACGTGCAGCGCACCGTCTCGCGAATGGTCAGCACCCCGCTCTCAACCGCGCTCTTACG
>JALYVT010000037.1:0-2730 GCA_030853105.1 Vulcanimicrobiota bacterium | reverse complement strand
CCGTGTCATGCTGAGTAGGCTTTGCCGCAGGGCAAAGCCGTAATCGAAGCATAGTCGGCGTGTATCTCGCTATCGCAAGCCTAAGTTATTTGGTCGAGCTAGGCAATATGCACATCACATGTTTTGCGTAACTATACGACATGTTTTCAGTGAGCACGTTATAAGCACCGCCAGGTCCCACGCGAATTGTCAAGGCAGCTGCTTGGTTCGTTTTCCGATTTACAAATGAAACGCGCTGCGTTCCGTCTGGTTCAATCGGCTGAACGTTCATCTCCACATTCGCAACTGGTTGTACCTTCGTGTTCGAGCCTTCGGAGAAAGCCAGCGCTGTCGGGCAAACAGCCGCGACGGCCGCGTAATCCGAATTGTTCGCGCTCAAATCCAATGTCGCCGAACTAGCCGGGACGCTAAGCCCCGCAAATAGCATCAATGCCGATGCAACCACCAAAACCCGCATATGATCTCCAGTCTGAAAGACGATTTTTTGTTCACGGTACTTTCTGGGCGTCTGCGTGATACCCTCGAAGCAGGAGCCCCAACCCGGATAAGCCGCATGGGCCTAGCGTTAAAGACGAAGGCTCTTGGACAGTGACGTTGTGACAAAGTGATTAAGGCTCACACCGTCGCGTTGCGCGCCGCTGACAAGTTCGCGATGCAGCGACTTTCCGACTCGGACGATGAACCTGCCGCTAAATTGCTGCTCCGCAAATGGTTTGGGGACCGAGTCGCCATCCTCCAATTTCACGCGAAGCCATTCATCCATCGCCGCATCGATCATTTCAAAAGCATCCTGCGGAGTCTTTCCGACACTAATGCATCCCGGGAGCTCCGCTATCGCGACGAACCAGCTGCCGTCGTCCTCCGGAACTAATTCGCGTCGATACGGCTTCGCTTTTAAACGAGCGATTTGCTCGTCAATCCGCCTCGTCGTTGCAATCATCATTTACCTTTTGGCCTAGCCGAGCAGCGGCGAGAGCGGCTCGCACATATTACCGCTTCAACGGCCGCGCATACGGTATCGAAAATCGGGCCGCATCCTACAAGATGGATTTGATGGCGGATTCGATTTCGGTTTTGCTCATCTCGCCTTCGCGATAGAGTTTGACTTTGCCGTTGCGCGAGATGAAGACGTGAACTGGGAGCGCGTTGGTGCCGTATTCGTCGCGCAGGGTCCCGCTATCGACGACTGCCTTATAAACCAGACCATATTTTTTAAGAAACCCGTTGGCTTTGGCGGCGTTCTCTAACTCGTCGACGCCGACCACGACGAGGCCGCGTTTGGCGTACTTCTTCTGGAGCGCATTGACATCAGGCGCTTCTTCGTTGCACGGCGGGCACCAGGAGGCGAAGAAGTTCAAGTAGACGGCTTTGCCACGCAGCGAACTCAGGCTCAGGTTTCCGCCGCTCGCGAGCGGCGCGGTGAAGCCGGGCGCAGGTTGGCCGACTTGCGGCGGGCCACCGGCGAGCGCGCTGCCGCCGAGGGTTGCCGCGAGAGCGATTGTAAGTACGAAGCTAAGTGGGCGCATTCTGGTCTCCTATTTAACGGTTTATTTGAAGCTCGGATAAGGCACGGCTAGGGTATCGTTCTGCATCTGCGCGAGCAGCGCATCCGCCGAATCGAATTTTTGCTGTTCGCGAACGAAACGCAGGTCTCGCAGGCTGAGTTCCTCGCCGTAGATCGTTTCGTGGAAATCACGCAGCCACGCTTCAACCGTGCGCGACTTGCCGTTAAAGGTTGGATTGGTCCCAATTGAGACCAGCGCGGCGTAGTCACGGCCGTCGTATCGCGCGGTCGCCGCATACACACCGTCGTTTGGAAGCAGCTTCAGCGGCGTAGCGATATTGGCAGTAGGAAACCCCAGATCATGCCCGCGACCAGCGCCGGTGACAACCGTTCCACGCAGTTCGTAACTATGGCCCAGCAGTCGATCCGCTAGCTCCGTCTGCCCGCCTTCAATCGCTTTGCGGATCCGCGTGCTCGAGATGCGCTCGCCCTCGCCTTCGAGCGGCGGAACCGAGATGCACGCGACATTCCTGCGCGAGAGAACCTGCGCCATAAATGTCGTGTCGCCGGCACGCTTGTGCCCGAATCGGAAACTTGCGCCGACAACGACGCCGCGCACGCCAAGCCGATCGATCAGTATGTCGAGAAACTGTTCGGGCGAGAGTTGCGCCAGCGCACCGTCGAACGGAATAAAGAAACACTCGTCCAAGCCGGCTTTCGCAAATAGGTCGATGCGCTCTTGCGGCGTGCAAATCAGCGCGGGTTCGCTGCCGGGTCGCAGAAAGGTCGCCGGATGGTTTGCAAACGTCACCACGCCTGCGCTAAAACCGGGCCGCCGCAACCGCAGCGTTTGACGCACCAGTTCTTGATGCCCGCAGTGCAGGCCGTCGAAAAATCCAATCGTTACCACGAGCGGCGGCGCGCCTTCAGGCCGCGTTAGCGCGTGATGCAGTTTCATACGAAGACCTTGCGTGGCGCTAGAAGCGCACCGTGCGTTTCGCCGACACCGACGAGCGTTCGCGAGGTATCGCGAACAAAGACGTGTTTTGCAGGGGCGCCTGCAGGCAGCGGTACGACGCGTCCGGCGCGAAAATCCGCCGAACCGCGCAGGTCAAGAACGATCGTCGGAAACGGAATGATGTTCTCGGGAGCGATCAGCGCTTCGCGCGGCATCTCGGCAATCTCATCCAGCGTAAGACTCTCGTAGAGCACGAACGGCCCTGAAC
>JALYVT010000036.1 GCA_030853105.1 Vulcanimicrobiota bacterium | reverse complement strand
CGGCATCCGGCTTGGTCGTCCGGGGCGCCAACTCATCACTCAAACGCTTCCGATCATCGTCATCAATCTGATCTTCGGATTTTCGGTAGCAAACATTGCAAACTCCGCGCATTTGGGCGGATTGATCTCCGGCTTCTTGGCGGGGTTGCTCTTCTATCATCCGCCGCGCCCGGTACTGGCGCAGGTTGTCGATACCCGAACCGGCGAGAGCTTCGAATCGCACGTCGAATCGCCATGATCGCGATCGACGATCTGTTCTCACCGGCCGGCCCGATCGCCGACGCATTACCCGGTTTCGAGGGCCGGCCCGGGCAAGTTCAGATGGCACAGCTTATCGAGCGCGGGTTTCTCGAAGGGATGCACACGATTGTGGAGGCCGGCACCGGTGTCGGCAAGTCGCTCGCGTATTTGATTCCGGCGCTGCGCAGCCGCAAGAAGATCGTCCTCTCGACCGGCACCATTGCGCTCCAAGAGCAGCTCTATACGAAAGACATTCCGCTGGTTGTTCGCGCAATGGATATTCCAGCTCGGGTGACCTTGCTCAAGGGCCGCAGCCACTATCTCTGCAAGCTGAAGTTCGAACGCATGCGCAACGAGCGATTGCTGCCGTCGTCGCGTGGAATGCAGCGCATCTGGGAGTGGGGGATCAAGACGACCGCCGGCGACAGAGCCGAGCTTCCGTTTGTTCCCGCCGCCGGCGATTGGGAGCAGTTGGACGCCGATGCGGACGACTGCGTGGGCGAGTTTTGCGCGCATTTTCGCGATTGTTTTTACTTCCAAAAGCGCGATGAGGCAAAGTATGCCGACATCGTTGTTGTAAACCACGCACTATTTTTTCTCGATCTGGCAATGGGTGGCGGGCTCTTGCCGCCTTATGACTATGCGATTCTTGACGAGGCGCATCAGTGCGAGCAGTGGGCGACTGCGGCGCTGACGGCGACGCTCTCGAAGGCGACGCTGGGGCGCATGATGCGCAAACTGCATCGTACCTACAATGTTCCGACGCACTTCGAGGGCGAAATCGACGAAGGCATCCGCAACCTGGAAGCAGCGCTCGCACGCGTTCCCGGGGATCGCTATCCGCTGCGAGCCAACGAAGACGTTATGCCCGCGCTGGAACTGCTGCGCGAATCGCTGTTTGGTCTGGAGAACTGGCTGTACGCCAATTGGCATGATGCGCTCAAGAGCAAACCCGAGAATGACGCCGAGGCAGAGCGTCGGCGCGATCTTGCGATGCGTGCGATTTTGGCGCATCAAGCAACGATCGATCGCGCGCAGTCGCCTCAAGATGAGGCGATCGCTTGGGCGGAGCGGTCTGAATCCGATGGACGCTACGAAGTGAATAGCGCGCCGTACGATATCGCCGATTTTCTGCGGGTCGCACTCTTCGAACGTATCCCGAGCGTGGTGTTAACCAGCGCCACAATTGCAAGCGCTCGGAATCGCTCGGCCCCGTTTTCATTTCTACGGCGCTCCCTGGGCGTGAGCCAGGCCCAAGAGCTCATCGCCGATTCGCCGTTCGATTTCGCGAAGCAAGCGCGGCTCTACGTCGCTCCCGGACACCTCAACCCCAAGGCTGCAGATTTCGCGCAACTTGCCGCGCCGATTGTGGAAGAGTGCCTGGATCGAAGCCGTGGCCGCGCATTCGTATTGTTCACCTCGCACAAACGGCTGCGCGAAGTCTACGCGCTGGTGCGAGAGCGTATTCCGTTTCCGCTAAAGATGCAAGGTGAGTTTCCGCGGAGCCGCCTACTCGACTGGTTTCGCGCGACGCCCGGTGCGGTGCTGTTTGCAACCGGCACATTCTGGGAGGGCATCGACGTGGTCGGCGAGGCGCTGTCGTGCGTCATCATCGACCGCTTACCGTTCCCCTCGCCCGGCGATCCGATCGTCGCCGCAAAACTCGAAGCGCTGGAGTCGCAGGGCAAGAGCGGCTTCGATGATTTCATGGTGCCCAGCGCAATTGTACGCCTGAAGCAAGGATTCGGGCGACTCATTCGCAGTAAGAGCGATCGAGGGCTCGTAGCCCTTCTGGATGGCCGCGCAGCCTCATCTCGCTACGGCGCCACAATTCTGGATGCGCTGCCACCCGCGACTCGATTGACAAACCTCGCCGACCTAACGGAGTTTTTCGCCCAATGAAATCACGTCCACTTGCCATACTGAGCACGTCGAAGTACGCGTGCCTAGCGCTAATCATGCTCGCGCTAACAAACTCACCCGTGTTAGCCTGGGGAAGCGTGGGGCATAAGATGATCAATGAGATCGCGGCGCGTTCATTGCCTGCGACTCTTCCCGCGTTTTTGCATACGCCGGACGCGATTGCTGAATTGACGGCGCTCGGACCGGAGCCCGATCGCAGCAAAGGCTCGGGCAGATCGTGGGACGCCGATTACGATCCCGGTCACTTTCTGGATGTCGATGATAATGGCATGATTGTGCCGAGCATGCCGCTGAATGCACTGCCGCCATCGCGCCAGGCATTTGATACCGCGCTGCGCGCTTCAGACAGCAACCAATACAAGACCGGGTTCTTGCCGTATTCGATTCTCGATGGCTACGAACAAGTGCGCCGCGACTTCGCCTACTGGCGCGTCGATAACTACCTCACGGCTCACGCGAAATCGCCATCTGATCGCTTATTATTCGCAAGAGATCGAGCGCTATGGCAGATGCTCGCGCTGCGCGATATCGGCGTTTGGGGGCATTTTGTCGGCGACGCCAGCCAGCCGCTTCATGTAACCGTTCACTTCAACGGCTGGGGTAACTACCCAAACCCGAACGGCTATTCGACCTCGCATGAGGTACATAGCCAATTCGAAAGTGCATTTGTAAACGCTCACGCCAAGGCCGCCGCAGTAACGGCTGTCTTGCCCGCGATGCACATTCACACTTCTGCAGAGTTGCTCGCGCAGCCGGAACTACTCAAGCAGATCAGCACCTATCTTCAAGCCTCGGCTTCGACCGTTCCGCGACTCTACGATATCGAGAAGGCCGGAGGCTTTGCCCAAGGCACCCCGCAAGCCGTTAGCTTCGTCGATGCCCGATTAGCATTCGGCGCATCCGAACTGCGCAATCTCACGGTACAAGCCTGGTTCGACAGCACAAGCGATACCGTCGCTTATCCAGAGATCAAAGTCGAAGACATCCTCGACGGAAAGGTTACGCCGACCGCGCGCGCTTTCGGCGACTAAAACCTCTCATTCTTCGTTTTTTGCAGCTTCGGCGTGGGCGCGTTCTTGGAGGTCTTGGACGATGCTGGAATCGGCGAGGGTGGTGGTGTCGCCCAGGGTTCGACCTTCGGCAATGTCGCGAAGTAGGCGACGCATGATCTTTCCGCTGCGCGTCTTCGGCAGCTCTTGCGTGAACGTGATGTATTTCGGCGTCGTAAACTTGCCGAGCTTTTTGCCGACATGGGCTCGCAATTCGTCGGCGTGATCGGCACTCCCGATGTGCGAGCCGCGCAGGCTCACGAATGCGCAGATCGCTTGTCCCGTAATGTCGTCAAGTCGGCCAACCACGGCGGCTTCGGCGACGCTTGGATGGTCGACGAGCGCGCTCTCGACTTCGGTGGTTGAGATGCGGTGACCGCTGACGTTCATTACGTCGTCGATGCGGCCCATGAACCAATAATAGCCGTCGTCATCGCGGCGGCAGCCGTCGCCGGCGAGATACCGATGCGGAAACTTCGACCAGTACGTTTGGCGGTAGCGTTCATCGTCGCCCCAAATACCGCGCAGCATTCCCGGCCACGGTGCCGTTAGCACGACATATCCGCCGCCGCCCAGCGGAACGCTCTCGCCCGCATCGTTGACAATGTCGGCCGCAACGCCGGGAAATGGAAGCGTCGCGCTGCCGGGTTTGGTGGTGGTGACGCCCGGCAACGGCGTGATCATGATGCCGCCGGTCTCGGTCTGCCACCACGTATCGACCACGGGGCAGCGTCCGCCGCCAATATGATCGCGGTACCACATCCACGCCTCCGGATTGATCGGCTCACCGACTGAGCCCAATAGGCGCAGCGAACGCATATCGTGTTTGCGCGGATACTCGTCGCCCCACTTCATAAACGTCCGAATTGCGGTCGGCGCGGTGTAGAGAATCGAAACTTTGTAGCGCTCGACGATCGACCACAGCCGGTCCTTGTCGGGAAAATCCGGAGTGCCCTCATAAATCACTGAAGTTGCGCCGTTTGCGAGCGGGCCGTAGACAATGTACGAGTGCCCGGTTACCCAGCCGATGTCGGCCGCGCACCAGTATACGTCGGTCTCTTCTTTGAGATCGAAGACAAGTTTATGCGTTGCAGTCACGTGCGTGAGATAGCCGCCGGTCGTGTGTTTGATGCCCTTCGGCTTCGCGGTTGTTCCGCTGGTGTAGAGCAGATAGAGCAAGTCTTCGGCGTTCATCGTTTCGGCTTGGCAGGTTGTCGGTTGATCTTTAATGACGTCGTCCCACCAGAGATCGCGACCAGCTTTCATCTGGACCGCATCGCCGACTCGCCTTGCCACAATGCAATGCTTAAGCGAGGGCGTCTGTTCCATCGCGACGTCGCAGTTCTGCTTGAGCGGCACTTTGTGTCCGCGCCGCCATCCCTGATCGGCGGTAATAAGTGCCACACATTCGGAGTCGTTGACGCGATCGATGATCGAATCCGGCGAAAAGCCGCCGAAGATCACCGAATGCGCTGCGCCGATTCGCGCGCAGGCCAGCATCGCGACCGGCAGCTCTACAATCATCGGCATGTAGATGGCGATGCGGTCGCCCTTCTTTATTCCGAGTTTGCGCAGCCCGTTTGCAAACCGGCAAACATCATCGAGCAGCTGCGCATAGGTGATCGTCCGACGATCGCCGGGCTCGCCTTCATAGTAATAAGCGATGCGCTCGCCCTTACCCGCGCGCACATGGCGGTCCAAGCAGTTCACCGACACATTCAATTCGCCGTCGCTAAACCACTTCGCAAACGGTTCGTCCCACTCCAAGACTTTGCTGAACGGTTTACTCCACTCGAGTTTTCGAGCCCACTCCGCCCAAAATGCTTGCGGATCACGCTGAGCTTGTTCGTAGATGTCGGGTTTCGCATTCGCGTGCGCTGCGAATCCCGGCGGCGGCGGAAATGTACGGTGCTCTTGCGCGAGCGCTTCGATGGCTTGCTTACTGCTCATACGCGCACTTTATGGAGGCAGAAACCTCAGGCCTGCGCGTCGAACGTAGCGGGGTGCGCAAGAGCTTTTCGGGGCTGCTTCTTCTGGTCTTCATCGCAACTTCAAGCTGCCCGATTCTTGCTCGCCATGTAAGCGCGTCGGCGACGGGGCTTGGGAGCGTTTCTTATGGCGCACGACCGCCGGATTTCTCATTTCCAACCACAGCGGGAATGGTGAAGGTCTCACAAGCTGTCGGGAAACCGGTCGTGATAAACTTTTGGGCGACCTGGTGCGGTCCATGCTTGGACGAACTGCGGGTCTTTAAGGAATTGAAGCAGACCTACGGAGAGCGGATTTCGCTGGTCACTGTGTCAAACGAGCCGGTCGGCGTAGCGCAAGCCTACTTAGAGACGCACGGTCCCGATCTGCCGCTCTTATCCGACCCGAAGGGGCTGCTTTTCAAAGAGTATTCGGTGAGTCCCATCCCCGTAACGATTGTAGTAAACTCCGCGGGACTCGTTTCGTTTGTCTCGGTCGGCGAGGTCGATTGGGGCGAACTTCAACGCGCGGTGAACGCGTCGTTCGTCTAATGTGGAACCGCCGGGATTGCAAGCAAGCGGGTGGCCAGCCAAGCAGGTGCAACCTCTTGGCAGTCGCTTGCGCGGACTGCTAAGATAGGGAGAATGAAGAACGGACCGGGCGAGCTGGACCAGCGCAAGGCCTACATCCTCGCGACGGTTGTGTACGAGTACATCGCCACGGCGGAGCCCGTCGGCTCGAATACGCTCACGCACAAATACAATCTCGGGGTCAGCTCTGCGACCGTTCGCAACGAACTCGCTGAGCTTGAGGCTGCCGGCTACTTGGTGCAGCCGCATACTTCGGCGGGGCGGATTCCCTCGGATGCGGGCTACCGCACCTATGTCGACGATCTCATGCAGCCCGAGGTTCTGCGAAGCGAAGATCGCCGCCGCATTCGCGATGAGTTTAAGCAAGCCAGCCGTGAACTCGATGAGATTATTGAAGGCACGACGCGTCTGCTTGGAAGGCTCTCCAACAATCTCGCATTCGTCGTAACGCCGGCGAACGATACGCAAACGTTTCGTCACCTTCAGTTAATTTGGCTCGGTGCGCGCAGCGGTGTCGCAATTGTGGTTTCCGCGATGGGTGTCTCAGCGCAGAGCATGTTCGAGTTAGCGGCGGATGTAACACCCGACGATTTGACCCGGCTCTCCAATGCGTTGAATGCGCGTTTGGGCGGCAAGACGCTGCGCGAAATTACCGAGATCGAGATTGCGAGTACCGTGAAGGAGCTTGGACTTGCCGACGACATTCGCAATGTCGTCGTAACCGCGCTGCGAAGCGCACGGTCGCATGAAGCGCCGAACGTTACCGCAGCCGGTGCGCAGAACTTACTGGACCAGCCGGAATTTCAAGACCTGCGTAAACTTCGCTCGATCTTGCGGATTGTCGAGGAGCAGAAGACGCTGTACGACTTGGTTGCCGATTCGATCGCCAGCGAAAGCCCGAGCGTGAAAATCGGCAAAGAGCTGGGTTCGGACGAGATCGTCGAATGCAGCGTGGTAACTGTTCCATATCGGTTCGGAGATCATGCCATGGGTATGCTCGCAATCTTGGGGCCGCGCCGCATGCCGTACGCGCGGCTGATGGCCCTTGCCTCCGGTACGGCGCAGTCGCTCGGCGAGCGCCTCTCAAATGTTGAATTGAAATAGGAAGAATGCCCACCAAGGATTTTTACGAACTGCTCGGCGTCCAGCGCGGCGCCGACGCCGATGAGATCAAACGTGCCTACCGCGGACTTGCGCGCAAACACCATCCGGATGTCGCCGACGACAAAGTTGCTGCCGAGCATCACTTCAAAGAGATCAACGAAGCCTACGAAGTGCTCTCAAATCCGCAGAAGCGCCAAATGTACGATCGTTACGGAACCGTCGCAGGGCCCGGCGGCCAAGACTTCGGCGGATTCACCAACGGCTTCGGCGGTGCGGGCGGATTCGGCGACATCTTCGATATGTTTTTCGGCGAAGCGCGCGCCGGCGGCGGCAATCAAGCGCGCCGCAGCGGACCATCGCGCGGCTCCGATCTGCGCTACGATCTGGAGATCGCGCTGGAAGAAGCCTTTGCCGGAACGACCAAGGAAATTCAATTCAATCATCTCGCGCAATGCGAAACCTGCAAAGGCAGCGGTGCGGCGCCGGGTTCGCTGATCGTGCCGTGCGATCGCTGCGGCGCAACCGGCGTGATGCGCCAGGTTCGTCAAACGCCGCTCGGTCAATTCGCAACGCAGGCTACCTGTAGCAAATGCGGCGGCGAAGGTCAAACGATTGCAACGCCTTGCGAGACATGCGGCGGGCGGGGACGTCAAGAAGTGGAGCGCAAGCTCTCGGTGCGCGTACCGGCCGGTGTCGATGACGGCAGTCGAATTCGGATTAGCGGCAGCGGCGAGGCCGGCATTCGCGGCGGCCCGCCCGGCGATCTGTACGTGTACCTGAGCGTTTCACCGCACGCAGTCTTCAAACGCGACGGGCTGGATACGTTTGTCGATGTACCGATCAGCTTTCCGCAAGCGGCGCTGGGCGGCGCGATCAAGACGCCCTCACTCGACGGCGATCTGCAAGTAACGGTGCATTCGGGTACGCAAACCGGAACCACCTATCGGCTGCGCGGTCATGGGATGCCGAGCGTGCGGGGCACGCAGCGAGGTGATCACATTGTGACGGTTCACGTTGTGGTGCCGTCCAAAGTCAATAAGCGCCAGCGCGAAGCGCTGGAAGAGTATGCTCGATTGGGCGGTGATACAATCGAAGACAAATCGTTCTTCGATCGTTTCAAGGAAGCGTTCAAGCCCGATTAGCCGATTCTTCGTCGAAGGTTCACTTGCTGTCGGTGACATCGTTACGTTTGACGGAGGCGATGCGCGCAAGATTGCGGTTGTCTTGCGCAAGCAGAGTGGTGATTCAATTGAGATCATTGATTCCACCGCCGCCGAGTTCCGCGCTCGTTTACAGATCGAAGGTCGTACTGTGCGGGCGGAGTTGCTGGAACGCACGGCCACGCAGAGCGAATCCGCCATGCGGATCACCGTCGCGCAGGGCATTCCGAAGGGCCACAAGATGGACTTCGTGATCGAGAAGCTGACCGAGCTTGGAGTCGCGGCTATCATTCCGCTGAAGTCCGAGCGATCCGTCGTTACCGAGATCGGCGTGAACAAACTCGAACGCTGGAATCGGCTCGCGAAAACCGCCTCCCAGCAATGCGGGAGGTCCACACTCCCCTCGATCGATGCGCCGATCCAACTGCGCGAACTCATCGGCCGATTTCAGAACTACGATCTGGTCCTTTTTCCGTGGGAGCTGGCCGAGCGAGTCTCACTCCGCGAAAGCCTGCCCCCACTAATGGCAGATAGGCGCAACGTGCTGATCGTTATCGGTCCCGAGGGCGGCTTCTCCCAAGACGAAGCGCAAGCCGCGCGCGACGCCGGCGCCGAGCTGATCTCGCTCGGAGCGCGAATCTTGCGCACCGAAACTGCGGCGCTGGTCCTGGTCAGCATCGTGAACTTTATAACCGCGCCATAAGGCTAAGCGGGCCGGAATCTTCGGAGTGCCCGTCGTATAGGGTGCGGTTAGTTATGACCAAACACTTGGAAGAACTCGATCTAGGAACCCCGGTCTTCTGTGAGGAGGAGCAGGTCGGTGAGGTTCGCGGCGTCTTTACCATCGGCGAATCGAGAATGCCTGAGTACTTGAGCGTGTATTGGAACGCGCGTTCGATCGAGGTGTTGCTCGGGACCGACGAGGTGCTGACAATCGACGGTGGCGGGGTCCAACTGCAGAGTTCATTTCAGGCATATGCCGACTTGCCCCCGTTTGAGCACGCCTCGCGACCTAATGTGAAACGGTTGCGCTGAACGGTGTCAATGAAGTTTTCGATCGTTATCCCCACCTATAATGAAGCCGGCGGAATCGAGCGACTGATCACCACATTGGACGGCGTCTTCAAACAGAATGCCCTGGAGGGCGAGATCATCATTGTGGACGACAACTCGCCCGACGGCACCGGCGCAATTGTCGATCGTCTGGCGCAGCAGTATCCGGTACGCTGTCTGCATCGCCCGGGCAAGATGGGGTTATCGAGCGGCGTCATCGACGGCTGGAAGTTTGCGCGGGCGGATTCGCTGGCTGTCGGCGCGATGGATGGCGATTTCAGTCACGATGCAAACGCGCTTCCGAAGATGGTGCAGGCGCTCGAAAGCGGTGGCTACGGCCTTGCAATCGGAAGCCGGTACGTACCGGGCGGGGGGATTGAAAACTGGCCGCTCAAACGCAAGATTACTTCACAGGTCGCCATTATGCTCGCCAAGCCGCTGACTCCGGTAAAAGATATCACCAGCGGTTTCTTTTTGGTTCGACGCGACGCCATTGACGGGGTTGACCTCGATCCGATCGGCTTTAAGATCGGGTTGGAAGTCATTGCGAAAGGCCACTACGGCAACGTGCTTGAGGTGCCGTACGTGTTCACCGACCGGATCGCGGGTGAGTCGAAACTCAACCAAAAAGAGATCATCAACTATCTCAAACAGCTCGGCAAGATTTACTCAAGCAAACTTCGGCCCAAAGCGAACCGCACGTCTGGAGCGCAGCAGTAGTGCCGATGCCGGAGTGGCTGCGGTCGCGGCGCAGCAAATCCGAATCGAGCAAAGATGCGGCGCTTTGGACCAAATGTCCGAAGTGCGGCGAAGTTCTCTATCGCAAGGACTTGGCGGCGAACCAGTCAGTCTGCCCGAAGTGCAGCTATCATTTTCGCATGCATGCGCACGACCGCATCAGCATGATCGTCGACGACGACTTTGTCGAGATCGGCAATGAGGTGTTGCCGCGCGACCCGCTCGGCTGGGTGGACAAGCGAAGTTATCCCGCAAAGCTTGCCGGCGACCGTGAGAAGTCACAACTCAGTGAAGCGGTGGTATGCGGATTCGGACGCGTCGGCGGCTTTGCCGTCGGCCTGGGCGTGATGGACTTCAGCTTTCGCGGCGGAACAATGGGGACGGTCGTCGGCGAACGCGTGGCCCTGCTGCTCGAAGAGTCGGCCCGTCGCAAAGTGCCGTGCATCATCTTCACCGCCAGTGGCGGTGCGCGCATGGAAGAGGGGATGCTGGCCTTGATGCAGCTCGCGAAAACCACCGCTGCGGTTAGTGCGTTCATGGAAGCGGGGAACTTTTTTATGACGGTGCTTACCGATCCGACGACCGGCGGCGTCTCGGCATCGTTTGCGTTTCAAGCCGACATCATCATCGCCGAATCGAAAGCGATGATCGGGTTTGCGGGCCGGCGAGTGATCGAGCAGACGTTGCGTCAGAAGCTTCCCGATCAATTTCAAACCGCCGAGTTCTTGCTCGAAAAAGGCCACATCGACGAAGTCGTCGAGCGCCGCGACGTGAAGGCGAAGCTGGTTCGGATGCTCGATTATGCGGCTGACGGCCGGCGTTATCTCGAACGGAGCGGGCGCGCATGAACGTAATCGTCGAGCGCGAAAAAGGTTTGCTCGAGCTGGAGAAGCGGATCAACGAGCTGCGCGCGGTCGGAGACGATCCCAGCCAAGCGATCGATCTGTCCGCTGAGATCAAAGCGTTGGAAGAGAAGTACGCGCAGATCCAGCGCGACATCTTCGGCTCAATGACGCCGTGGCAAAAAGTCAACATGGCGCGGCATCCCAGTCGCCCGATCTCCAGCGAGTACATCGCGCAATTCGATCAGTTCGACGAGTTGCACGGCGACCGCCACTTTCGCGACGATGCCGCCGTGATCGGCGGGTTGGCAAAACTTTCGGGCCAAGCGGTGATGGTGATGGGCCAGCAGCGAGGCCGCAATACGAAGGAAAATCTGCGCCGGAACTTCGGCATGACCTCGCCCGAGGGCTATCGCAAGACCAAACGGCTGGCCAACTTGGCCTCGCGTTTGGGCGTTCCGATCGTGACCTTCGTTGATACCACCGGCGCCGATCCCGGTATCGGTTCCGAAGAGCGTTCGCAATCCGAGGCGATCGCGGCGTCTCTGTATGCATTTACCACGGCAAAGGTGCCGATCGTCGCTACCATCATCGGCGAAGGCGGCAGCGGCGGCGCGCTAGCGCTTGCAATTGCCGACTATGTTATAATGTTGGAGCATAGTGTGTACTCGGTTGCTTCGGCCGAAGGCTGCGCCGCGATTCTGTGGGGCGATTCCTCAAAAGCGGACGAGGCTGCAGCGCGACTGAAGTTAACTAGTGCGGACCTGGCTGGTTTCGGGATAATCGACGAGATCGTCCCTGAGCCGCTCGGTGGTGCGCATCGCGATCCCAGCGCTCTAATCGCGCGCGTGCTGGGATCAATCGATGCTTCGTTGAAGAAACTTATGGCGATGCCGACGGCGGCATTAGTTGAGGAGCGTTATCGGAAATATCGGCGGATAGGCGCATGGCAAAACGAGCGCCCGGAAACGGTAACCCCGCGAACGTGAAGCGCGCAAAGCGCTCCATCGAAACTCTGCATCTCTTGAGCCGCCTGGCCATTGTCGGATTCTCGCTTATCGTATTCGGGCTGGTCGCCGTTCAATTCGCTCACATTCTCAAAGAGAACGTTGCAATGGCTCACTCGCTGCGCGAGGTTCGCGCCGATGTGCAGTCGCTCAAAGACCGCAAGCGCGAGCAAGAGCGCGAGCTGCGGCGGCTAGCGAGTCCAGCCGGCGCGATCCCCGAGATTCACGACCGCCTGCATCTGGTGCGTGCGAACGAAGCGATCATCTATATCAAACACTCGGCGCAAACGCGAGAGGTTTTGCCCTGAGCGAACGCGTCCGCGGGACCGTTATTAACTTGCACGCATTCGGCGCGGTCGTGCGTTTAGAGAGCGGCGAGTTAGCGAGCGCGCCGGTAGCCGATGTCAATGCCAATCGCGCCACGTACGAGCGGGCCCTCAGTTCAAAGGACGATCTGCCGTTCGATGCGCATCCGGGCGCGCGCCATAAAATCTTGCTGCTCGCGAAGACCCGTGCCGACGAGCCGATCGACCCAACCGCAAAGCCGCCGCTGCTTTACGATGAGTTGCTTGAAGAGCAGATTGCCAACTATCTCAAAGAGACCGCACAGTGGGAGCAGGCCGACGCACCGCCCGCGCATCAGCGCCATTTTCTGCGCAAGAAACGTCGAGCCGACGCCTTCGAGGCGCGCCCCAGACAAGAGACCTGACACGATTGCGCGAGGCGCACCGCGAAAACTGGGCAGTCATCTCAATCGGCACCAACTCCACGCGTTATCTGCTGACTGATTTTTCGCGATCGCTACAGCGCGCTTCGATCGGTACGCGAATCGGCGAGGGTTTGGCCGAGTTTGGGCGGCTTTCGGAGCAGCCGATGCAGCGCACACTTGATGCGATTACTGAGCACCTTCAGAAAATAACCGGGCGCTATGACCGGCTCTTTGTCATCGCGACCAGTGCGCTGCGGCGGGCGCAGAATGCCGACCTTTTCGCAGACCAGGTTGCGATGCTGACAGGCGCAGAGATGCGGATTTTGAGCGGCGAAGACGAAGCGCACGCGGCATTTCGCGGCGCCGTATCGGATGTCGAGGCGTCTGAGGTGAGCACAATCGGAGTGCTTGATGCTGGTGGCGGCTCAACCGAATATGCGGTCGGCGAGGGTCGTCGTGTGGAACAGTGCATCTCTTGCGAAATCGGAGCAGTGCGCCTAACGCAGTGGTGCCCCGAACTCGCCGGAATGAGCGGGTCTCTCGAATCGACCGTGATCGAACGCGCCAAGGAGATCGCGCGCGACTGCCTGGCGCCGATCCGTGATTTCGCGCGGGTCGCTCGACTGATCTTGGTCGGCGGGAGCGCCACCGGGGCGGCTGTGCTCCTGAGCGGCGATCGATCCCGCCCGGACGGCCTCTCGCGCGCGACCCTGGGTGACTTGCTCGCGACCCTCACCGCGTTGCCGTTGGAAGACCGGCGGCGGCTAGCCGGTATGAACCCCCAGCGAGCCGACATTCTGCCGGCCGGGATCGTGATTCTGGATACCGCGCTGGAGCTGGCCGGGCACTGCTGCGCAAGCGTCAGTTCGAGCGATTTGCTCTGCGGGTTCCTATTGATCGAGCGGGAAAAAGACTCAAGCCGTTCTCAGGCAACCCCGATAGGATCATGCGGATGAGCACCGAGGAAGGGTCGCCGCCGCCCAACGGCATCGCCAAGTTCGCCGTCACCCGACGCGTAACGGTCGCCATGATTGCAACCGCCATCATCGTGCTCGGGCTCTTCGCGTTGCCGCGCCTGCCGATCTCGCTGCTGCCCAGTTTCTCCCCGCCGGTTATCAGCGTCAGCGTCACCTATCCGAACGTCGCTCCCGAGGCGATGGAGACCCTGGTTACGCGCCCGATCGAAAATGCGGTAAGCCGCGTGGCGGGTATAGACAATATTGAGTCGACCAGTTCCGAAGGCTCGACCCACGTTCGCGCGCAGTTTCATTACGGAGTGAATATCGACACCGCCGCAGTCGATGTGCAAGAGCAGGTCGATCGAATTCGCGGTCAATTGCCGAATGACCCGACGCTTCAGCCGCCGCAGATCAATAAGTTTGACCCGAACTCGCTACCGGTCGTAACCGCCTATGTTACCGACAGCGCGATGTCGATGCGCGACCTGAACGACCTTTACACCAATCATCTCGCGGATGAATTCTCGGCGGTGAGCGGAGTTGGTTCGGTAACCGTTAACGCGAGCCAGACGCGCGCGATCATGATAGAACCGGACGCCGGGCTTCTTGCCGGATATGGCCTGACCGCCGATCAAGTGGTTGCGCGCATTCGAGAAGAGAACGTCAATCTTCCGGCCGGTGTTGCGCAGATCGCCAAAAATGAATACCAGATCCAAACAAATGCACAGTATCAAAACGCGCAGCAGATTGCTGACACCATCGTCGCGACCAAGAACGGTGCACCGATCTTTGTTCGCGATGTAGCGAAGGTTACCGATTCAATCCAGGAGCAGCGCACGTACAACCGGCTTAATGGGCAGCCTGCGCTAAGCATCTCGGTAACCGCGCAACCCGATGCGAACGTCGTGGGTGTCGCCGATGGCGTGTACAAGAAAATTGCCGATCTGCAGAAGCAGTATCCCGCGATGCACATCGGGGTGCTCTTCGATCAACGCGGGTTTATTCTTGAGGCGATCGACGCCCTCGAGCACACCGCCATTTACGGCGCCGTTCTTGCCGTGCTGGTGATCCTGCTGTTCCTGCACTCTTGGCGCTCAACGCTCATCGTTGCCGTTTCACTCCCGATTTCAGTATTAGGAACGCTATTTGCGGCCTATATTTTGGGTTATTCGCTCAACACCATGACGCTCGGGGGACTTGCCCTTGCTGTCGGGTTAATCGTTGACGACGCGATCGTGGTTATCGAAAATATTTATCGGCACTACATGCGCGGCGAAAGTATCATGACGGCAGCGCAAGCCGCGGTGACTCAGATTTTCAGCGCAGTGCTCGCGTCATCGATTACGGTCATCACGGTCTTCGTTCCGCTGGTGCTGATTCCCGGATTGCAGGGTCTGCTGTTTACGCCGTTTGCCGTGATGGTCATGGTCGCGGTTGCGATC
>JALYVT010000035.1 GCA_030853105.1 Vulcanimicrobiota bacterium | reverse complement strand
GCTTCATTCGCTGCGACAACGGCCCCGAATTCGTATCCAAGGCGCTCGATCAGTGGGCGTACTGGAACAAAGTCGAACTCGACTTCTCGCGGCCGGGAAAGCCCACAGATAACGCGTTCTGCGAGTCGTTCAACGGCCGCGTTCGACAAGAACTGCTCAACGCTAGCTGGTTTGAAACACTCGACCAGGCGCGCGCAATGACAGCGGCGTGGAGGGTCGAATATAACAACCATCGGCCGCATCGATCGCTCGGGAATACGACCCCGACGGAGTACGCTCGCGCGAACTCGAAGGCCGCCTCATAAGCCGTGATTTTCCAGCGAATTTCGGTCCGAGATCTGGTACACCGTCAAAGCCCAGAAATATCACAGAACTGAGTGGCCTCCTATTGGGGGCCGGCGCAGTAGCAGTAGCACTAGCCAACCTAAGCTCTCATAAACTTCTCGATTGCAGGCGCATCCCGCTTTATCCACACGTCTTTGTACACTCCCTCGCGCTTCGCCGTTCCGTGATTGCTATAGCGAATAACGAGCCGAGAGCCATCATACTCTCCGGGTACCGTAACGGCTTTTCCGACACAGTCATCTTTTGCTAGAAAGATTACGCGCGCATCGAGCACCTTTACTAGCGTTGACAGGGGAAATGATTTTTGGCATTCTTTAATGCACTCGTTATCTTTCCCGGGCTCTGGATTCGGACAGCGTGCGAGATTGACAAAACTGAATTGATCGTCCTCAGTACCGGTGACTCGTAGCCCGATCGCCGAGCGGATCTTGCCAAAAACACCCCAAACAGCTCCCCACACTTTCCAACTAGTCTCGTAAGCCGCGCGCATTTCGTCCAGAATCGCCATGTCTCCGAGCGCACCTGGGTCGCAGTGCGCCCACGCCAGAAGCTTTGCGTTGTAGCGTGCCATCTGTGGTGTCTTTTGAAGGCCCCGTTTACCTCCGTTATGGTTGGCGCCGACGAACAGGAGACGATGATTGGGCAGATAGGGATGCACGAACCGGGCTCCCAAGTAGCCGCTCCAGCGTGCACCGTGCGTATCTGGATCACAGACGCATGTCTGAGTGCCGGCCACAATTATGCGCCGAGTGAGCCTTAGCCACCGGCGCTGTACGGCCTCTTGGGATAGTATCTGAGACCTCAAGGCGGAGGAGTTATCCCCATTAACCCTACTTCTCCTACGCGCCGTCAGCCATGATGCGCTTGGTGCAGTTACGTGAAAACGGCGTTAGCTTACAGCGATCTAGTCAGCTTCGGAAAGGATGGAAAGTCAAGTCGGTGAGCTTTCGTCTCCACCGGGCCGTGCCCATAACGGTGCCCCGCTTAGCCTCGCGAAGAATAAGGTACAGTATGGTTCCGTCGCACCCTCTTTGCTTCTACCCGGTACCAAGCGCCTCATCGAGTCACTAGCCTAGTATGAACCTTGCTCGTTCAACGCGAAGCATCTCGTAAGGCGTCATGAATTTTACGCCTATGCCGATGCAAGCGTTGGGGATTTTCACCCTCTTCAAGCTGTTATGTGGAACCTCGTGGGTAACGACAACGTGATTTTGCGCAAGGGCATGCCCCACCAGATAGTAGTCTGCGACCTGGAGGAACGTATTTATGGCTACCGGCTCATAATTCTGTCCGGAAACCCATGTACTCAAGGTCGAGAGGGCCACGCCCATTGGCGCGACTGGTTTAAGGAAAAACCCATTGCCACGGTCAGCGGCCCACACTGACAGGGCATCTGCCCCGGCGGCGATTTCGTCGCCTACCTTCTCAATACTGAATACCTCGCCGGCGGCATTCTCGCGAATAAGCCAGTCCCAGAATGCCGGGCAAAAGTCCAATCCGTAGTGAAGGTTTTTTGCCTGGATGAACACATTGGCATCGAGCAGATACGCCACTTTATCCCACCCCTAAGCTATGACCGAATTCACGGAACGTATCCACTTTGGAGATGCCGAGCATTCGCATCGCGTCTCGGTACAGCGTGTTTCCTTCGAGCGCGCTAGCTACTAGCGCTCGCCCGAGGCGCTTGCCGACACGAACTCCCTGAGTTATGTAAAAATCTCCACCTCCCACGCGCTGCTTCGCTTGAATTCGGCCGAGCTCGTCATCATAAGCCGCCCAGAACTGCGTTGAATTGATCGCACCGATGCCCTTGATGCGTTTTAGTATGACAAGCGTGCTAACCTTGAATTGGCGGGCAAGTCGATTCAAGGCGTCCTGCAATTTCTCACTAGCCTTGAACTGCTCGCGCAACGCGCTTTGCGGAACCAGCATTTCGGCTGCGACCTCATTGCACCAAACCTCGGCTGCGTGAGCCGGTCCTCTTGCGTGATCCGAGGCAGAAACAGCCGACTGACCCAACCAAATGTGGGCGAGCTCATGAGCGAGCGTAAACATTTGTGCGGCCTTCGAGTCCGCTCCATTGATGAACACCATTGGGGCGATGTCGTCGGACAAGGCGAAACCGCGGAACTCTCGCGGATCTAATCGTCGGTGGTTGTTGTTCCGGACAACACCGTTAACCGTAATCAACACACCAAGCTCGTCGGCCTGATCGATAAAATGTCTTAGTGCTTCCATCCAGGTAGACATGGCCTGCCGCTTTGAGAGGTCAAATTGCAAAGCCTCGCGCATTGCGGTGGCAGTATTCTCGATGCCGCTTCTAAGGGTTGCTGACCCGACAAACGGAAGCGGCCTTTCGCCATGGGATCGCGCGAACTCGCGGTACCATTCCTGACGCGCCTGGCAGATATAAATCGTGTCAAGCAAATCCGGGCTCGGGTGCTCGACATTCCGGTCTCCAATTGTTCTGAGATCCGGGATCGGTACCCGTTCGACCGGAGGTTCGGAAAGGAAGAAGTAGCCGATTGCTGTTCGTGTGGTACTAGCATACCTCTCCAGTTGCTTGAGGGTCGGCTGTTCCTCTTCGTCCTCCCAACGCTGCAAATGCGGAAAGCGCCGGACGAGATCGTCCGTCGTCAGACCAACGCGCTCACGCGCCCAACGGAGGAGCGCCGGCTTAACGTGGACTCGCATCCCGCTGTATCTTTTGCTTTTCCGGAAGGTATTTCCATTCAAAAGACGCTCCCCCCGGTAGCAACCGCGTTCAAGTTTACTCTCCGCGCATTCATAGGGGCTTACTCGACCTTCCCTCTTAGTAGTAGCTTGGACACTACTGCGGAGATGTGGTTTTCGTATCCGCGCCTAGCTAGGCGCTGAAGCCGTTCGCGTAACCACGCTTCGTCCCAAAGTTCCCAGCCTTGCTTATCGAAATGTGCGCGCAGAGCGGCGCGATCGCTTTCGTTCTTGATTTTGCCGCATGCAAGCGAGAGGCAAACTCGACGGTTTGCGCGGCAAGCTCCGGACTCGACAAGCTGCGCACTTAGTCGGTTAAATACTACGCGCTGCAGCTCCGGTTCATTGAAGAGCTTAAAGCGTTTGGCATGGTCCGGATTACTGCCATCGAAGGCGGACGCTCGTACTCCAACTGAGTCAATGTAGCTCTTGCACTCGACAACCCGGAGCACATTTTCTTTTCCACCGTATGCGACGATATCAAGTTCCCACCGCGGAGATGAGTGCCGACCGATTAGGCGCTTCTCATCTTTGGTAAGTTCAGCTTTGACTGACGTTCGGACCCAATAACCCTCCGTCCAAAGAATCTCACTTACCACTTGCTCGAATGCGTCCATCTCGTCTCCTGTGCTAAAAAAGTGTCCTACTTACGCGTTGAGTGAGGTACTATCAAAGAGGGAAACCCAGGGACGTTAACTACCGGTTTGTGACTTGTTCCGTACGTTGCTGACCGGGTCCGCCCAAGAAGCGTTTACTTCGGCGTGATTAATATGACGTGCACGCCGTAACGTAGTCCAGCGGAGAGAGCGATCTCGTAGCCATTGCGGCTGGTCGAGTTTCGGGTCAGTTCAGATCGTGAGCTTTCAACTCGAGCGGGTGGTTCCGTTCCTACTTCCCGGCAGCTCGAGGACGAACGGTGTCCCACTAATAGCGCTTAGAGGCCTTGTCAATCGTTAGTGGTGGCGCGAATAGAAGGGTGTGGAAAATGAAGAGCAAGCTCCAGACGCTTTCTGCGATATCTGCGGTGGGCGGCCGACGGTACTGGAGCGATTTGGAGTCGGTTGGTGGTTTCGATGTGGCAGCTGCGGGGTGAGCTCACTTATCCGCGTCGCGAATGAACCCGTGGGTAACTCCACTCTTTCCGCCCGCTTGACGGGAGACGCTGAGTAATCAGCAGAGTCGAGCCTTCTTTGCTCGAATAGTTCTCTTCAGACTTATCACATCCGCAGATCGTCGAGAAACTCGGATCCGGGTTTGACTGCACTGACAAGCAAGTGGTCGCGAGCCCGAGTGCAGGCCACGTAGAGCAGATGCCGTTCACTGGCGTAGACCTCTTCGAGATCGGCTTCGTCGCCTACGGCTTCAATGCGTTCCCTAAGCGGGATGACGTCATCATCGCACGCTAGCACGGCGACAGTGCGGAACTCCAAGCCCTTCGCGAGGTGCATGGTGCATAGCGACGCTGCGGCGCTGCTGGTATCAAGCCGCTCGTCCAGCACAACGTAGGGAATTTTAACCTGGTCGAGCGCGGCTCGGGCGCGAGCGAATTGCGCTGCCGACCGAACGAATACCCCGATCTCCCCCGCTGCGGTGCCTTCTTTGGTCCGGGCGACGAGCCAGTCCGAGACGGCCGCAGTTTCGTCTTCCGCGGTCGCCGAGATCACGATCGTCGGCGGCGGTCCGTTGAACGTCGAGGTCGTTCCACGGCGCTTTTCGGTGATGCCATCCACATCGGAGAGCTCGGGCGCGAGAAGGCGGTCAGCCTGCGTTCGGATTTGATGAGAGGTACGATAGTTGACGCGCAGCGTAAACGAGCGGCCGCGTACATCTACGCCAAGAGATTTCCATGAGAACGGCGACTGGAAGATCCGTTGACCGATGTCGCCTGAAAAGAACAGGGCGTTTGGCCGCTTACCGCCTAGAGCAGCGAGAAACCGCAGCTGAGCGATAGAGACGTCCTGGCTCTCATCGACGACCGCAAAATCGAAAATCGGCCGCGCGCTTTCGCCCAGCTTTTCGGCCAATCGCGTGAAAAGACCCGAGTAGGTCTGTAAGCCCCGGGCGTCTAGATCGTGTTGAGCCTTCTCAAAGATCGACCAAAGAATTACGCGGGATTTCTCAGGTAAACGTATCTTACGCCCAAGACGAGGCACATCGCGATACGCCTCCCACGATTTGACTTGCCAGGCATCGACTATCTGCTCCCATTCGGCAAGCACAAAGCGGTCCGAAAACGAGTTGTCTGCCGTCGCGGCCGCGGCATCGCGCAAAGCCTTTACGATCATTTCATGCATCGCAAGGTGCGGCGGCCCAACGAGCCGCTCGTAGAGGCGGCGGGCGATCGCGTTTATCGAGCCGACCTCGATTCGTTCAGCGAGGCGCGGTTCGTTGCCGATCAGGCGGCGGAGCATCGTGCGCAACGCGTTGGCGAGCGCATCGGAGAACGTCGTAAGCAAAACGCGGGTCTCTGGATTGCTGCGGGCGAGATGCACCGCCCGATGAACCGCGACGACCGTCTTGCCCGTCCCGGCCGAGCCGGAGACTCGTGCAGGGCCGATATAGGCGCGTTCGACAAGCGAACGCTGCTGCGGATGTAAGAAGACCGTCCACTTGTCCCACGGGAAGTCCAGAGCACGTTGGAGCTCCTCGAGGTTGGGCATCAGTCGGAATCGGCGCAGTGCGTCGGGATGCTCGAATGGGTCGATCGTAAGGCCAAGCGCAAGGACACCAGCGGGAGCCTTCACAGGGATCGCCGGCTGGGGCGTGCTGCCGGTCGCCAGCTCCAGCAAAGCGTCGGAGGCTTCGCTCGGGAGATGCTCGGCGATCGTGAAGAGGGTGTCCTCGGTCGCCGCCTGCACGTCGGCGAGCCATTCGTTTGGAACGCCATAGTTGAGCAGCGTTTGCGGCGAGACCCCGGTGAACAGCAGCGGCTTGGGCTTGGGCGGACGATCGACATCAACGTACCTCGGCACCTTGATCTCTTGAATCGTCTCGCGAACCTCGACGAGTTGGGCGGCTCCGGTCATCGGGTGGATTTCCAGCTTCCGCCGTTCCGCCCAGTCGTACGCGTCGTCGTGATGGCCGACGTAGCACAGGAGCAGACTGGATTGCGTCCTGTGAACGATCACGCGCAGGCCGCGGCTAACGCGCACCGATGCGAAGCGGGAGTCCCTCGCTTTGTCGAGTTTGTGAAACTGAAGGCCTGGGTGTTTGAGGTTGACCTGAAGGTCGAAGGCAGTCGTCTTTGCCGCCTTCTGTTCGTCGGCTGTAAGCCGCGCAAGGCTGTCGGTGAACGTGTCGGCGATCCGGAAATCCAATTAATCGAGGGTGCCTTCAGAGAGGTCGACGTCGACGAAAGCGCCGGCTTCCGCGGAATCGATCGCCTCCCTGATTTCTGCAACGCGCGCCTGGATGGCCACCGCCTCGTTGCTGCTTAGAACGATGACCGCAAGAGCGCCGAGGTCCAGATTCTGCTGATAGCGCATGCTTTGGTCGGCCGTAACCATCACAGCGAAACCTGCATCTCGCGCGGCTTTGAGCAGCTGGCCGTTACTCAAAGCCTTCCAACCTTGGTAAGCAACCGTCCGCACGTCGTGGTCGCGTAAAAGCGTACGCAACCGGTGCGGCAAGTTTTCATCCAGTAAGACCAGCACCGTCAGTGTGGAATTGCGGGTTCCGCGCTCCGTGCTATGAAGTCAAGAACGGCGCGGACCTGACTTGCCGTCACTGATGGGAATTCAGCGGCGACATCCTCGACGCTAAGATCCTTGAGATTTTTTAACACCGCGGAAACTGGAACGCGCGTGCCTCGGAACACCCAAGCGCCGCTCACCTTTCCCGGCACACTTTCTAGCTCCGAGCATTGCGACCAATCGATCTGGTTAGTCATGATGAGCCTCCGTTGCTGCATTTCGAAACACGCGCGTACGCAGCGTCACGCGACCTTGAAGACCTTCATGACCTCATCGCCTAGATGGTTAATCACTTTGACGGCGATGCGACCGGACTTTGGCTTCGGGAATGCGCGCGAGGTGTCGCTGTTGAGCGTGGCCCAGGCGTCGGCGTCGATCTCCGCTTTGAGGGTCGTCTTGAGGGCGCCGTACGGATCGTTCGCGCCGAGAAAGTACGCGTGCCGAACGAAAAAACTTTCCTCGTTGTAGTCGGTGTCGATGAACCAGCAGGCGATCCCATCCGGGCCGTCGCTGCGCACCTCGCCGGTGCTGGGGTGAAAGACATCCACACCGTTGATCTTGACACGCAGCTTGTCGTCGGCCTCGGGCATCAGCGTGATGTCGGGCTCGCCGAAGATAACGAAGAGGTTGCCCTTGCCGGTATTCTTAAGGTCGTCGGACATATGCAGGTCGGCATTCATGCGCGCCTTGAGCACCGGCAGCCGGCCGAGCTTGGTGAACTCGGTGGTATGGGCCTCGTAGTTAAACCCGCAGGCGATCAGCACGTCGAAGCCGGCCTCTCCCGCCTCCTTCGCAGCCGCGACGAGATCGGCGCGCGTGACAGTGCCAAACTCAGGGCCGATGAAGATCGCGGCGCGTTTCTCGGTGGCCGGTTTAGCGCCGCCTTCAAGGTAGCGGCCTTCGGCGCAGACGAGATCGCCCGGCCAAGGGACGAGCGACGTGAACTCCATCTTGTCTTCTTTATGCGCTTGCTGAACGCCCGAGGTTTTGAGGTTCTCTAAGATCATCTGTGGGAACGACTGATCGACGCCCGAGTTTGCACGCACGCCGTCGAGCGGGTCGAGCAGCTCGTCATCCGCGCCGACGCCAAGCATGCGATGTGGGCTCAAACTTTCGACGGTAAAGGGCCCCGCGACACGGACCGTCCGCTTGTCCTCGTACGGCTTGTCGTACAGGTACTCGGACTCGGCCTTTGCGGCGATTGACTTGTCGATTTCTTTTTGGCGCGCTATGCGGTCTTGCCACCACTGCTCGTGCGCGGCCTTGGCGGCCTGCGGCCATGAGGGGTGGGCCTCGCGCGGGACTTCCCACTCTTGCCACGTCTTGTGTAGCGCAGCGTTGAGCGATTCGCGTAACGACTCCAGCTTGGCTTGCCACTTATCCCAAATGACATCGATCTCGGCGTTGTTTGCGATCGATTTCAGCGTGACGTGCGGTACGCGCTCATACACAAACCCCTGGCGAATGCTGCCATGAACGGGCTGCGAACTCGGCACCGTTCGGGTGATCTCGGCTTCTTTAAGCTGGCCTTCGCGGGAATCGGCCAGTAGGTAAAACGGATAGCGCGCTCCCATGATGCGAGCTCGCGCCAGTGCCAGTGCCACACGCGATGTGTCGATGGTAATCCACCGCCGGCCCCATTGCTCTGCAACTGTGGCGGTCGTGCCGGAGCCGCACGTCGGGTCAAGGACAAGGTCGCCGGGGTCGGTGGCCGTCAGAACGCAGCGCTGGACGATTTTCTCGGTCGTCTGAACAACATACACTTTTTGCTCAAGAAACCCCCCAGTCGCGGTATCCGTCCATACGTTATTCAGTGGTACTACGGCGTAATCGAGCCAAGCACGGAAGAATGAGATTGTATTACCGCTTGCCGCAAGTCGACTGGCCTTTTTTACGCGGCTCATGCCTAACTCAGTAGTGCCCCACCATCTTACGCCGGGAGAATAGACACGGCCCTCAACGTTGACGTCATACCTGCTGCCTGGGCCCGGCTTGGTGATATTATCGAGCCTAAACGCCGTTTCAGGCTTAGCTATCTCAGAGCTCGCTGCTCTTTGCTGAAAGCCCGCCTCGTCTCTGACGTACCTATACGTGGCTCCTGCATCCGAGGAAATGCCCTTCTCGATTAGTATTTGGCGATATTTTACATCGGCTCGGTTCTTCGCAAACCAAAGGATGAAGTCAGTAGATGAACTCATTCGATCAGCCGCGGCCAGACCAGAGGTTTTTACCACGTTAATCTGAGACATAAAATTTACGTCGCCAAATATTTCATCCAATAATGCGCGCACGCGATGGACATTTTCATCGCCAATCTGCACAAAGATTGAGCCGGAATCGGTTAGAAGATTTCGGGCAACGGTAAGCCGGTCACGAAGGTAGGTTAGGTAGCTATGTATGCCATCGCGCCACGTATCGCGAAAGGCTTTGACCTGCTCTGGCTCTCGTGTGATCTGGCTGACGTTCCCATCCTTAACGTCCCGGCTAGTTGTCGACCACTGGAAATTGCTGTTGAATTTGATTCCATACGGCGGGTCGATATAGATGCACTGCACTTTGCCACGCAGCCCCTCTCGCTCGGCGAGGCTGGCCATCACTTGGAGCGAGTCCCCGAGGATCATTCGGTTCGACCAGTTCTGGTCGTGCTGATAAAATTCGGTCCGGTCGACGCCCTTCGGCATGCCGTTGAAGTCCGCGAACAGGTCCGGCATGATCTCGCCCGCCTCATGCGCGCGCTCGCGCGTGTCGCGCAAGAGGTCGTCTATGAGGGCTTTGGGGTGGACCTTTTCCTGGATGTACAGCGGCGCAGATTGAACGACGAGATCCGCAGCGTCTTGCTCGTCCTTCCCGCGCCAGACAAGCTGCGGGTCTAGGTCACGATTGCGGCGCTCTATGGCAACGCGGATCGGGAGCTTGTGTTCCTGTTCGACGACCGACTCGTACTCTGCGGTCGGGATATTCTTGCGCGTCGCCTCATCGTGCGTTAGCGTTGCGATCGCCTTAGCGCTCGGCGCCTTTTTCGCCACAGCTACGCCGCCTCTGCGGTGCCGGCACCGAGTGCCGCGTTGATCATCTCGCCGAACCGCTGTGAGACCTCGGCTGCGAAATCCGACTCCATTTCGTAGACATCCTTAAATTCGGCAAACGCCCAGCGCCCATGCGTCCCTAAATTGTTCACGCCTGGAACCCAGTATGTATCCATCGTCAGCTTCTTGTCCTTGGCGTCTTCGCCGCGGTAGCCTTTGATTTCGACGACCAAGTTCAGCAGGTCGTCCTCGTCGTGGCCGTCCTCGATTCGGACGATGAAGTCCGGACGATAACGCCGCACCTCGGAGCCAAAGCGGTACGGAACCTCAAAGCCGAGGCTGTGATTCTTTACATAGGCGCGCACGCGCGGGTGCAACTCGGCGACGCGGCAGAACTCCGCCTCCCAGCCGCTATCGAGGATCGCCCAATTGAGATGACAACGGCGGGGGTCGGTCTGCCAGCGCGGGGTCTTCGATGTGGTAAAGTTCACCGAGGCGGTTGTGCCGCTGGGCGTAAAGGGATCGAGCACCGCTTTGATCGGGCGCTCGCCGACGAGCTTCCAATTTATCCCCGCTATGATCCTGTTGCAAGCCGCATCCGCGAGCGTTTTATATCTGAGCTGCGCAGGATACGTGCCGCCTTCACACTTCAGATAGCCGTCGAGCCACTCGCGCGTAATGCGCTTGAGCTGATTGAACAGATGCGATTGTGGCGCTTCGTCCGAGCGCCACTTCGAAATGAGGTGCGCAGTCAGCTCAAAAACCATTTGCGAGGGGCGAACGTCGCCCGTGTGCGCTAAGGTGAGGTCGGTCGATTCGCCGATGATGCCGGAGTTTTGCGTCGCCGTCGCGCCGATGAGGGCGGGAGTCAAGCGCAGCACGGAGTCCTCGTTGAACGTCGCCGCGACGTGGTCCCTCGGAAGTTCGACGCGGTACCCCTCGACCCGCGGAAAGCGGATTTCGGCGGCGTCGCGGTCCGGGCGGATCGCCTTGACGAGGATCGTCTCGCGAGGTTGCTGCGGACGCACGACGACTGGCTCAGCCGTGAAGTCGAACGGTACGCCGAGCACGTCGGCATACTCGACGTCGAACAGGCCGCGGTCGTTGAGGTCGTAGGACTGGCGGCGCAGCGCGCGCCCGATGACTTGTTCGCACAGCAGCTGCGTGCCGAATGCGCGCACGCCGAGCACGTGGGTGACGGTGCTTGCGTCCCAGCCCTCGGTGAGCATGGAGACGGACACGACGCAGCGGATCGACCCGCCGAGCAGCCCCGCCTTTCCGACCGTGTTCATGACTTCACGCAAAAGGGTCGTCTCGTCGATATCCTTGCCGGCGCGCAGTTCATCGGCGAGCCTTCCGCCGCGCTCGAGGGCCTCGCGGCGGAAGCGATCGATTTCGTCGGCGGCCATCTTACGAAAGTTTGGGTCGAGGCCTTCGCCGGATTCCAATTGGCGGCTGTCGATGAGTATCGTGTTCGGGCGGCCTAGTGCGTTGCCGTGCTCGTCGAAGTTGCGGAATAGTTCGAGTCGACCGGGAACCGGGGTCTGCGAGCCGTCGGCGTTATCGCGCAGGAAGCCCGAAATGTAGTCGTAGACGAGCTTCGACGTCGCCGTGTTGTTGCACACGACGATGAAGCAGGGTGGGACGCTGATGCCGGCATCGCGCCAAGAGTTAAATGTCTTGACGTAGTGGCCGTACAGCGCGTCAAGCGCGGTCTGCAGCTGGGGCGGGAGGTCGACCGGGTCAAGTGCTTCCTTCTTGCCTTTGCCGCCTTTCGGCAGCTTCTTAGCGATGTGCTCCCACAGGTTGCGAAACATCGGCATCTGACCGCCGGGAATGTTGTCGGAAACGGGGACGCGCGGCAGTTTTACGATCCCGCATTCGATCGCGTCCATCAGCGAGAAGTCGCTCATCGTCCATGGGAAGAGCGTCCCCTCGGTGTAGCCAGAGCCGCTTAGAAAGAACGGGGTCGCCGACAGATCGATGACGCGGGCGACGCCGAGCTTCCTTTGGACGGTTTCAAGGCCCGTGATCCAGACGCGCGCGGCCTCGGTGTTCTTTTCCGCTTCCTTCTTCTCGTCGCCCTTGAGACCATCGTCGTCCGTTTGCGTGTTCGGTTTTTCGCGGTAGCAGTGATGCGCTTCGTCGTTGAGCACGAGGATGTTCTTGAGGCCCATCAATTCGGGCGTCACGCGTTGGAGCATCTGGCCTTCGGTTTCGAGCGTTTGCAGCGGCGAGCCGTGACCTTGCAAGAGGGCGCGGCCTCCTTTGGACAGATCGATGCGCTCGCGCAGCATGAAGGCGTGATAGTTGGTGACGATAACCTTCGCGCGTCTGACGTCGGTCAGGAGGTCGCTTGGGACGAGTTGGCGCGTGGCGTACAAGTTGCCCGGGTCGTTAGGGATCAGGACGCGCAGCCGATCGCGGATGGTGATGCCCGGGGCGACAACGAGGAAGCCGTGCGTGAAGCGCTTGCTTTGCGGGTGACGGGCGTCGTTGATGGTTTGCCAGGCGATGATCATCGCCATGACGGTCGTCTTGCCGGCGCCCGTGGCAAGCTTGAGCGCTAGGCGCATGAGGTTAGGGTTGGCTTCGGCGTTGGCGTGGGCGAGGAGATCGAGGAAACGCTTTCCCTCGCGGACCTGGGGCGCGACTTCGGTGAGCCAGATGACGGTTTCGACCGCCTCGATCTGGCAGAAAAACGGGCGGGGTCCATCAAACTCGTGGTGTCGCCAGTACTCCAACAAACGCGCGGTCTCGGGCGACACTTGCCACGTACTGGGGTTCGGGCGCGCCCGCCACAGATCAAGCTGCGTGCGAAGCTCGCCGATGACCGATGCCAGCGCGTACTGTTGGTCCTCGGTCGAAAGGCCCTTGCCTTCATCGAAGATGATGGCGCTTTGCTTCGGGCTTTGTTTTTTAGGCTTTGGGATCGGGCTGATGAATCGAGGTGACCGCCGGCCCGCGACCGTTCTCTGCGTCGGCTGACCCTGCTCGTCCAGTTCCCAGTGCTCGGCTGGGTACTGGTACGGCGAGTTCAGGATGGGATTGGTAAAGAAGCGATTATCCATTTTTTGGCGGCTCCGGGGCCAGGAAGGTCGGTAGAGTGACGCCTTTGTAACCGGCCTCCGAGTGTCGTGCGACGTGCGTACGTGTGCCGCTTGCCTACGCTCGCCTAAGTAAATGGTCCGAAGCACGGCGGCGGGCTCCGGAGACTGCTGTAGCTTGGATATACCAGGCTCGGGAAGGGGAAACCTCGGTTGGGATGAGTTTGCCCCCCAACGCGATGCATGCAAATGTGCCTGTCTCCACTTGTTTGTGGCTCAATTTGGCGGAATTTAGCGTGGCCTCTAAGGGGTTGGGAGTTCGCCGGCGATCGGATCGCGCAACTCTGAAAGAAAATTCGGCGTCTGATATGAAAGGTTACGACAACTTATACGATTGGCAAGCGCTTTGTGCCCAGCTCACCATCATCAAACGCCGGTCCGTGGGGCCAGCTCGCTCCAAAGCTCACTAGCCTGTTAGCGCAAGTATTGAGCAGTTAAGCTGCCAGCATTTGAACGTCGGTGATTGGGCGCTTATCTAGACTAGTAGCTTAACCTGCTTTTTTATGTGCCGATGTCTGAAGGTCAAAACGTAGATTACGGTTAATATAGCTACCCTATGATTGCCTCCTCGCCTGAATTTGAGCAGCTCGTCGAACTTAACAAAAAAATGGGAGTAGTAATCGCTCTTCTCCTGAGGTCAGTCTCGCGAAACACCGAAATCCTGGCGCTGAAGGACCAGCTCGCGATCCTTGATGGCCTCGGCGTGCGTCCCGTCGACATTGCGGTAATTGTCGGTAGAACGCCCAGCCATGTTAATAAGGAACTCGTCGCCATCCGGCGCTCGACGAAGAAGTAAACGGAGATGACGGAAGCCGAACTCCTACGGGAGATATCTCAGAAGCTAAGTGCGGTAATCGCGTTAAACTTGCCGGAGGACGACGGAATTCAGGATAATGTAGCCCGTCTGGCTAGATTCGGCCTTTCCACCGGCGAGATAGCTGGAATACTCGGGACGACGCCTGGCACAGTCGCGGTCTTGAAAAGCAGAATCAAAAGAGCGAGAGGAAAATAACGATGGAGCAGAAGTCGGAGCGACTATTGGAAGACATTAAGCGGCTATTGATCCTTCAGCTCGTCAAAGGTGGGGCGTCTAGCGAGGAGGTCGGGTCTGCTTTGGGCGTCTCAGGACGCGCAATTCGCAATATTGCGACTGCCTCGAAGAGACCGCAAAAGAGAGGCTAGCCCGTGGCCGGTGCCATCTCCGTTAGCGATTTTCTCTCGAACTTGAACGACCAGGTCGTCAATGCTGCGAAACTTATGCAGCGCTCTAAACCTCGGCAGAAAGTCTTTGAGACGATCTACAAGGGGCAAAGACAGGAGAAGAGCGTGCAAGAGATTACGGCCGCAACCAAGCTCTCGCAAATCCGCGTTTTGAACGAGGGCAAGAAGCTTTGGCCTTTGGTCGAGAAAGTTTCGAAGGGCTTCCGCAAGAGAAAAGAACTAGCACCCCATTACAGGAAAATTCTCGCCTACGCCCGCGACCCCAAGAAAGCGGCAAAAGTGCCCACCAAAGTGTCACCGCGAGTCAATCGCGCGCCTTTGGCGGTACGCCTATCTTTCGTACCGGCCGCGGCCAAGGCAGTCCAGATCACGATTGACGACATTGGGGCGTTTGCCGGCGCCAAGAAAGCAACCAAAAAGCTCGGCGCCGTGCGCGAAGTGCTCCTAAAGAAAGCGTTCGCGGAGATCGCCGGCGAGGGCGGTAAGTTTAAGGACTGGGGCGGCGAGAAAAGTGATCTATATACTAACAAACTTAGGGTAAAGGGTGCGCGCCGTGCAGCGGCCATCGCCTTTAAGGGCCGTGGGACGAGTGGCAAGTTGGTGCCCGCCAAGATGGGGAAGAATGGGGACCAAATCGACCGGCTCTTTGACGAGCCGGCCGAAGTGTTTGTCGTGGTTTATTGCGGTCAAGTCG
>JALYVT010000034.1 GCA_030853105.1 Vulcanimicrobiota bacterium | reverse complement strand
TTACGACGGCAAACCACACACTTTCGAACTTCAGAGAGGCTCTCAAACAATCGAGGTTGCTCTTGGAGCGCCATTCTATTAAACGCGGCGGACACAGTGTCCGCACCTGATTCAACGCTCATCGCATTGTCTAGACTGCGGTTGGGGATTGATGTCGGGGGGACATTTACCGACGTTGTGGCGATTGATGCACAATCGCGGCAACTTGTGGCGAGGGTGAAGGTTCCTACGACGCACGATGCGCCCGAAGGTGTTGCGGCGGGAATTGTCTTGGGAATCGAACGCGTGTTGCGTGAACATGCGATTGACGCGAATGAGGTCGCGTTTATAGCGCATTCGACGACGCAGGCGACGAACTCGCTGCTGGAGGGTGATGTCGCGGCGGTTGGGGTGCTCGGGTTGGCTGATGGGCTTGCGCCGTTGGTGCGTTGGCAGATGCGGTTTAAGCCGTTTGAATTGGCGGCGAATGCGAGGTTTGCGCCGGAGTTTGGGTTTGCAGCCACCGGCGATTCCGAGGCGCAGCATCGAGCGGTCGATTTGCTGCTAGAGAATGGGGCGCAGGCGATTGCGGTGACGCAAGCATTTGCGGTTGATCGGCCGGAAGTGGAGCAAGAAGTGATTGCATATGCGCGCGAGCGCGGAGCATATGCCACCGGCGGACACGAAGTGAGTTCGATGTACGGCCTGCGAGCAAGGACCCGGACGGCGGCGTTGAACGCGGCGATCTTGCCGAAGATGGTACGAACTGCGCAGATGACCGATGCGGCGGTGAAAGCGGCGGCAATCAAGGCTCCGCTGATGATTATGCGCAGCGACGGCGGCGTGATGGATGTGCGCGAGATCGAGCGGCGGCCGATCATGACGCTGCTTTCGGGTCCGGCGGCCGGAGTTGCCGGCGCGTTGCTCTATGAAAATGTTACAGACGGGCTATTCATCGAAGTTGGCGGCACGAGTTCGGATTGCAGCGCGATTCGCGCGGGAATGCCGCAGATGCGACCTGCTCGGGTAGGCGGTCACCGGACGATGCTGCGAACGCTCGATGTTCGAACCCTTGCGATCGCAGGCGGTAGTTTAGTTCGGATGAACGGCGCAGCGGTCGTTGACGTTGGACCGAGGTCAGCGCACATCGCGGGACTGAAGTATGCAAGTTTTGTGGATCCGCAAATGCTGGATGGCGCAAGGGTCGAGCTGATTGCGCCAACATCTCGCGATTCCAGCGATTACGTCATTCTCGTTGCGCGCGACGGAACGCGGATCGCGATAACGCCGACGTGCGCTGCGAATTTGCTGGGGTTTGTGCCGGATGGTGCGTTCGCGCACGGAAACGTTGAATCGGTTCGGCTTGCGTTTACATTGATTGGCGAACGGGTCGGACTTGGGGCCGAAGCGCTCGCGCACGCTGTACTTGAAAACGCGAGCGCGAAACTGATCGCGGCGATCGATGAGCTGATCGCAGATTACGGACTCGATCGACGTACCCTGGTGATTATCGGCGGAGGCGGTGGCGCGGCAGCGCTGGTACCGTACGCCGCGCAAAAGACGGCGCTGGAGTTTCGGCTAGCGCGGGATGCCGAGGTGATCTCGCCGATCGGCGTTGCGCTCGCGCTGGTGCGCGACGTCGTTGAGCGCACGATAGTCGATCCGACGCCTGAGGATATCGTGCGAATTCGCCGGCAAGCGCAGGATGCGGTTATTGCGGCCGGAGCTTCGCCCGAGCGTGTTGAGGTCTCGATCGAAATCGATGCACAGCGAAATCTTGTTCGTGCAGTTGCTTCGGGCGCGACCGAACTCGCGCAGTCGGACGCCTATGGAATGCGAACGCCTGCCGAACAACTGCGGGCCGCGGCGCGAATACTGCGAGCCGAGGCTACCGACGTTCGGCGCATTGAGGCGACCGGCGCGCTGACGCTGTTTGAAACGACACGTAAACAGGCGAGCAGATTCGGAAAAAAGTCCTATCGAGATTTGCGCGTGGTTGACGGCGGCGGGGTTGCGCGGGTCGGCGTGCTGGACGCAGCGGTTACGCACACCACCGGTGAGTGTGCTGAGCAAGCTCTGGGTGCGGCGATCGAGTCGGCAACGTCGTTCGGCGATGTCGGCCGCGCGATCCCGAATATTCATCTTCTGCACGGCGCACGAATCGCAGACTTCAGCGGCGTTGCAGATAGCGCGCAGGCGATTGCCCTTGCAAAAGAGGAGCTGGCCGGTTGCGAGCCGGATGCGCCGGTCGTCATTTTAACCGCATCCAAACCGGCGTAATCCGTGCCTCAGCAGGAATCGCTCTTTCCGATCGAACCACGTGTGCTGCTAGAGAGCGACGGCGCCGCGATCGTTTATCACCCGGCGGTTTTCTCACTCGAAGAGAGCATCGCTCACTTCAACTGGCTGCGAACAAACATCGCTTGGGAGAGCGGCGAGATGTGGATGTACGACAAGAACGTCTCCGTTCCGCGCCTGACTGCGCACTACGATATCGGTGCGCCCCTTCCAGACCAGCTAGAAGCGCTGAAGTCGCGAGTGAAAACGCAGCTCGGAGTGGAATTTAATTCAGTAGGGTTGAACTTCTATCGCGACGGAAATGACAGCGTCGCTTGGCACTCCGATCACAATGAAGTGCTGATCGACAACCCGGTTGTCGCTGTCGTCAGTTTCGGCGCCACGCGCGAGATGCTGATTCGCACGAAAGCCAAACCGCGCAACAGCCTAGCGTGCACTCTCGATACCGGCAGTGTTATCGTCATGAGCGGCACGGCCCAGCAACTATACGAGCACCGCATCCCCAAGAGCCCCACGCCGCTCGAACCCCGCATCAGCGTTGCCCTCCGCCAAAAACGCACTTAGGCCAGGCTAGCCCTCGCTGTCCGGGAAGGCGCACGATTCAAGAAGAATCGTCGAGTCGTGGACTACCAGATATACTTTCGGGATATTATCTTAGCAGGTGTGGCGTACATCGCGGTATCGGCTGTGCTTTTCCGTGTGATTCAAAGCAGCGTCACATTCGCGAAGATCGAGTACTGGATGCATATGGCGCTCGTCGCCTTCTTTTTGGTACTTATTCTTATTTACTTAAATGAGTCGTCCTCAACAATGTGGTTCCAAGGCGTCGTTGTGTTACTCCTCTTGGGCTCGGCAATCATCGAGCATTTTACCGGCCAAAATCTGTCCACGTTTGTGCGAAAACAGGTCGGCCGTCTGCGCCGATAAAGAAAATCTGTAAGCAAGAACCCCGAGGCTGTAAACCTCGGGGTTCTTGCTAGTTGGTGAGGACGTGCACTAATTTACGGGAGGCTGCTGAACTCCCAAAGCCAGAGCTTCTTCGAGTGCGACGGTACTCTTGTGGCGACCATAGAAAAAGTAGAAGATCAGTCCGACAACGAGCCACACTAGGAATGCAAACCAAACCAGCGGGAAGAAGCCGAACAGAATTGGGTTTCCGACGCGGAGGTAGTAGATCAAGCCGAGTGCAGTGAGCGCTGAAAGAATCGGGATGACATACGGACCGAACGGTATCATGAATGCACCCTTAAGACCGGGATGGCGCTTGCGAAGAATCGGAACCGCAATCGACACGAAAATGAAGGCTGCGAGCGTTCCCATGTTGGTGAGTGATCCAACGATGTTAATTGGGGTCAAGGCAGCGATGATTGCGATGCAGATACCGAAGAACAGGGTCGAGAATACCGGTGTGCGCCAGACAGGGTGAATCCTGGTGAACGATGGTGGGATGAGCCCGTCGCGAGACATCGCAAAGAAGACGCGGCTTTGGCCGAACATCATGACGAGCAGGACGGTGGTGAGTCCTGCGATGGCACCGAGCGATATAATGACGCTCGCCCAACCTAAGCCGACATAGTTCATTGCGAAGGCAACCGGGAACGCGACGTTCAGTTTGAAGAACGGCACCATGCCGTTGAGAATCGCAACGACGATGATGTACAAGATGGTGCAGATCAACAGGCTCATGATGAGACCGAACGGGATGTCTTTACTGGGGTTTTTCGCTTCTTCGGCGGCAGTGGAAACCGCGTCGAAGCCAATGTACGCGAAGAAAATAAATGCAGCGCCGCCAAGCACCCCGGTCCAGCCGAACGGGAAGTAGCCGCCGAGACCGGCTGCTCCGCCCGCGGGCAAATGGAAATTCGCAAAGTTCATATGCTGAGCGCCCAGAATAATGAAGAAGCCGACGATCGCCAGTTTTATCAAAACGATAAAGCTATTTACGATGCCGGATTCTCGCGTTCCACGTACCAGTAGGAGCGTGACTAACAAGATGATCCCGGCGGCCGGCAGGTTGGCGTGACCGCTTATGCCGGCTTGCCCGGCCAATCCCCAGTGCGGACCGTTCGCCCATTCGGGCGGAATATGGAGTCCCCATTGATTGAGAATGTTAGTGAAGTAGCCTGACCACCCGATGCTCACCGTAGCCGCGCCGAGCGCATATTCGAGCACCAAATCCCAGCCGATTACCCACGCGAGGAACTCGCCGAGCGTCGCGTACGTGTACGTGTACGCACTTCCCGAGATCGGAACTTTGCTCGAGACCTCGGCGTAACACAGGGCTGCGAGCGCGCTCACGATACCCGCTACGACGAATGAGATCGTAACCGCCGGTCCCGCTTTAGTTGCTGAGGCGACTCCGGTTAGGACGAAGATTCCGGTGCCGATAATCGCGCCGATACCCATTGCGGTTAGGGCCCATGGGCCGAGGGAACGCTTGAGCCCATGCGTGTCGTCGGAGCCCTCGGCAAGGATTCTTGCGAGCGGCTTAACTCGTTGTAATATCATTAAGGACCGAGAATACACCTTTGGCGACCGACTCCCTGGTTTTCTGCGAGAAAAGTCGCCGAGCCGCTTAAAGCGGTTTGGTGCCGATAAGCAGGCCGCGGCCAGTTAGGCCGTGTGCGTCGTGCTCCACTTCAAGTGCCGCGCCGCGAAAGGCGGCGGCGTATTCTTGATCCGTGAAAAGCGTGAGTCGGTGCGGTTCGGTGAAGGTGCGAATCCCGTCGGTCGATCCGATCATATAATGAAAGTGCAAGATCGAGACGTTGCCATCGCGCCGGCTGACGTTCATGCGCGCGACTTTCAGATCGGGCTCGTCTACGTACAGCGCACTGACAAGTCCGTCTTGCCAACGTTCCGGGGTGATCCACGGCTCGACGATTACCACCCCGCCGGGACGTAGATGGCGTGCGAAGGTTTGCAACGTTTGATTGAGGCGCATCGCACCCGGAACGTGGCCGATCGCGCTGAATAGACAGATGATCGCATCGAACTTCTTAAAAAGGTTGAAGCTGATCATATCGGCTTGATGGAAGGTAACCTGCGGCGCTCGTTCGGCGGCGAGATTCAAGAGGTTTCGTTCGATATCTACACCTTCGCAGGTGAAATCGCGTTGCAGGTGCTGCACGTGCAATCCGGTTCCGCAGCCTACGTCGAGCAAGCTGTTCCCACCCGACCGCAGTTTTTTCGTGAGAATCGCGCGTATCTGTTCGGATTCATCCGCGTAATTCTTGCCGACTGCTCGATAGAGCGCATCATAGTATTTTGCGGATTGCGTGTACATGCGAGTCGACTACAGCGGCATTACAGAATGGCCTGCCGAGCGAGCGTCGAAGGCGCAAGCAATGCGTGAGTATGATGTGCTGGTCGTCGGCGGCGGGAATGCCGGGTGCGCGGCCGCGCTTGCAGCGGCGCGGCATGGCGCTAAGACGCTGCTGGTGGAGCGCTACGGGTTTTTAGGCGGCACCGCAACTGCCGCAATGGTCGGGCCTTGGATGACCTTTCATTCCGGCCGCGAGCGCATCGTTGGCGGAATCGCGCAAGAGATCGTTGAGCGCTTGATCGCAATGGGCGGTTCGCCCGGGCACATTCCGGATTCGTCCGACTACGTTCCCACGATTACGCCGTTCGATCCCGAGACTCACAAGGCGCTGCTGTTCGAGATGATGCGCGAATCTAGCGTCGATTTGCTATTGCACGCGTATGTCGTCGGCGCAATCCTTGCTCAGGATGACAAAGATGATCGTGATGCAGCGACTGTTTGTGGGGCGCGGTTTGCGACGGTTGGCGGCGAGCGCGAGTACCGCGCAAAGGTTACGATCGATGCGACGGCCGACGCGTATGTCGCGGCGTCGGCGGGTGTGGAAACGCAGCAGGGCGATGAACGGGGACGCGTTCAGCCTGCAAGTTTGATGTTTCGGCTGAGCCACGTCGATCTGGCGAAGACCGCGACGTACGTTCGAATGCATCCCGACCAAATGCGGACGAGTCTCAAAGCGCACGAACGCAATGCGCATGCGTTAACAGCCGTCGCGGGCTTGTACGAATTGTGGCAGCAAGCGCAGGCTAGCGGGGAAGTAAGCATTCCGCGTGAGCTGGTTTCGTTTTTCATCTCACCCTATCCGGATGAAGTCAGCGTGAACATGACGCGCGTGACCGATATCGATCCGCTCGACCCCGACGATCTCACGCGCGCTGAGGTGGAAGGTCGGCTGCAAGTGATGCAACTGCTGCAATTTTTTCGCAAGCGCGTTCCCGGATTTGAACATGCGCGCATTGCGGCAACAGCGGCTCAAATCGGGATTCGAGAGTCGCGCCGGATCGTTGGCGCCTACACGCTCACGCGTGACGATGTACTCACTGCCCGAGAGTTCGAGGATGCGGTTGCGCGCAGCGCCTATCCGATAGACATTCATAACCCATCGGGCAGCGGCACCACCACCGCGCGGTTGCCCGACGGCGCGAGTTACGAGATTCCGTATCGATGCCTCGTCCCCAAACAAGTCGAGGGGCTCTTGGTCGCAGGCCGCTGCATCTCCACCACGCATGAGGCGCTGGCATCGACTCGCTTAACGCCGACGGTTATGACCCTTGGGCAGGCGGCCGGAACCGCCGCCGCGCTCACGAATCACAGCGGTGGCCGCTTGCGCGATTTGGATTCGCAGCGGCTACGCATCATCTTACAGGCCGATGGAGTCGACCTGCGCCGGAAAGGAGACCGCCCTTGAACGCCGTGTTTCGGCTCGTTCGCGAATACGGGATTCATCTGGAGTACTCGGATTTAGGCGAATGGGGCGTCGATGAACTGCGCTCGGAGTACGATCCGGCCGGTCCGACCATCCGAATCAACAAGCATGTAATCGAGAATCTGCCGATGAGTGAGATCGGCGACTTCATTTGTTTTGCAATCGGTCACGAGCTCTACCATCATCGCGAGTACAAGGGAGAGATCGTGCGGCTCGCCGACAAACGCGACCGAGAGATCGCCGCCAACGAGTTCGCGCGAAAGCTGATCGCAAAATAGGGGATGCTGTTCGCCGGCATCGATGGGGGACAGAGTTCGACCACCGCCGCGATCGCGCGCGACGACGGGGTGGTCCTTGCGCGTGGATCGGCCGGTCCGGCAGATGAGGTCGATTGCGCGCCAGATTCCAGTCGTCTGAACGACGCACTTAACGCCGCGCTCGCTGATGCGCTGAAAAAAGCGAACCTCGATCCGCAGAGCCGTTTCAGCCATGTCGTCGCCGGGGTCAGCGGCTACGAAGGACGCATCTACGGAGCGCCGCCAACATTGCCGGCGGATCGAACAACGCTGCTGCATGACGCACCGATCGCGCAAGCCGGTGCATTTAACGGCGGCGCTGGAATTGTCGTCATCGCCGGAACCGGATCGGTTGTCTACGGCGTCAACCGATCCGGTGAGAGCTTAACGCTCGGCGGCTGGGGATACGTGTTTGGCGATGAAGGCAGCGCATTTGCGCTGATTCGTGAAGCACTTCGCTTCGGTATCGCCTCCGACGATGCGGGAGCGGCCAATTCACTCACAGGTTTAGCGTTGCAACACTTTGATCGGCCGAGTTTGCGGTCAATCGTTCGCGCGTTTTATCAGGGCGAGATCACCCGACAACAGCTTGCCGGTTTTGCGCCAAGCATTCTGCAGGCATGGCTCTCGGGCGATGAACAAGCCGGTGCGCTCGCCACGCAAACCGTAAGTGCGCTCGCGAGGCTGGTAGCAACTGCGAGCGAACGACTCTCCGAGCTAAAAATTGCGCCGATCGGCGGCATGTTTGCCTCGGCAGAGTATCAAGCGCTGTTTGCGCAACACCTCAGCGCCTTCTCCCCAACTGCGCAAATTGTCGGGCCGATCTGCGATCCTGCCGAAGGCGCTCTTCGTTTGGCGATTCGCGGATGAATCTGCTCGAGAGTCTGCGCGGAGGGCTCATTGTCTCGGTTCAGGCCGCGCCTGGCTCGCCGCTCGACGACCCGACCGTTATCGCAGCGATGGCGGCAGCGGCGCAGGCCGCCGGCGCAGTCGGACTGCGAATTCAAGGTGTGGCGAACCTGCAGGCTGTTCGCGAGCGGGTGCAAGTGCCGATCATTGGCCTGATTAAGCGGGGTTATCCGGGGATCGGCCCCTACATCACACCCAGCTTGTTAGAAGTAGAAGAGATACTGGCGACCGGCGCGCAGATCGTCGCCTTTGACGCGACCCCGCGCTCCCGTCCCCAAAGCCAGACCATCGCGCAGCTTATCGCGCGTATCCGGGAAGGCGGCGCCATCGCGATGGCTGACTGTGCGCGGACGGCTGATGGGAGGGCAGCCCAAGCGGCGGGCGCTCAGATTCTCGCAACGACGTTATGCGGCTACACCGAGCAGACCGCCGAAATCGTATTACCAGCCCTCGAATTGGTAGCCGAACTTGCGAAGCTGAATGCATTTTGCATCTGCGAGGGCGGCGTTTACTCACCCGATCTAGCCGGGCGTGCCGTTGCTGCGGGCGCGGACGCGGTCGTCGTCGGCACTGCCATCACGGGTTTGGAGTGGGTGACCGCCGGATTTGTCAGCGAGATAAGCCGGATAGCAGACAACCGGCGCAATATTTAAGGCACGAAAGTCTTAGCCGCCAGGACGCTTTTTTTCTATAGTCTAATAGAGCGCTAAGGGCTTCGCCTTAGCGAAGAACATCTCGCGCTTCTTTGGGGTATGTCTTGGCAGAGAATAGGGATCCGGCCGTCCACCTGGACCGCGGCTTTTGGCTAGTGACGCTCGTACTTGCGGCACTCTCTGTGCTCGCAATCTGGGGCATGCTGGCGGTCGATTACACCCGCTTTCTTCCCGAAGGCGCGGCGCCGTCGGCGCAAGTCGATGCGCTTACCAAATTCCTCTCGGCTTCCAGCGCCGCGCTCTTCATTTTTGTGATCGGGTATCTGATCTATTTTTCGCTCGCCTTCCGTCTGCGAAAGAGCGATCTGCCGGATGCGATCGGCATCCAGATTCACGACAACACCAAGCTCGAACTGTGGTGGACCATCATCCCGACGATCTTCGTCGTCATCATGGCGATCTTCAGCGTACAAATCTGGTACGGCATTCAAGTTCAGCCGAACAACGGGATGGTGGTTGAAGCGCTGGGTCATCAATGGTTCTACACCTTCCGCTATCCGCAAGTTCACGGCGAAGTCCCCAACGAAATGCATTTGGCGGTCGGCGTGCCGATCACGCTGCACGTCACCTCGTACGATGTGATCCACTCATTTTGGGTGCCGGCCTTTCGCCTAAAAGCCGATATGGTGCCGGGGCTCATTAACACCCTGCGCTTTACGCCCAATCGGGTCGGCACCTATCCGATCATCTGCACCGAGTTCTGCGGTACATTACACGGTGAGATGGATAAGCAAACCGTCGTCGTTGAAAGCAAAGCAAAATTCGATGCTTGGTATGCGGCGATTCAGAAGAAGAATGCGCATGTTTCGGATAAAATCGCTAGTGTAAGCACCGGTAGCGTAAATCTCTCGGGCGGCGTTGTCGCCGCCGGAGCGACGACCTTTTCGGCCAAGTGCTCGGCGTGTCATGCGGTCGGACCGTTTTCGCAGAAGATCGTCGGTCCCGGCTTAAAAGGTGTGTTGCACGATCCGGCTCATCCGAACTTGGTTGACGGCAAACCGGCTACCGAAGCCAATGTCGCCGCGATCATTCAAAACGGATTTCACGGCGCGATGGGCACCATGCCGACCATGCAGGCCAACGGTTTGACCGACAAAGACATTGCTAACCTCGTCGCCTACCTCGATACCCTAAAGTGACTGGAGAGACCATGGCAGTAGCCGCGATACACACCGGCGGGATCGCCGATCACATTCATCCGGAACCTCAGAGCTTCATCCGGAAGTACGTTTTCTCGATCGACCACAAGATCATCGGCATCCAATATATCATCACCGCGTTCTTGTTCTTCGTGATGGGCGGCTTGCTGGCTGAAGTGATTCGCGTGCAGTTGATGCACGCTACGGGCGGGTTGGTCTCACCCGACACCTACAACGAAGTCTATTCAGTCCATGGTTCGACGATGGTGTGGCTGGTAATCATTCCGCTGTTGACCGGAGGTTTCGGCAACTTTGTTTTCCCGCTCCAAATCGGCGCGCGAGATGTGGCGTTCCCATGGCTGAATATGATCAGCTTCTGGATATTCCCCATCGGCGGTCTGCTGCTCTACTCGTCCTTCTTGATGGGCGCGCCGTCAGCCGGCTGGACCGAGTATCCGCCGATGTCGCTGCAAGGCGCGGCCGGAACCTCGATGTGGTGCGTGGCGATCTTCTTAATCGGTATTAGCTCCACCTTAACCGGGATTAACTTTGTGGTCACGATCGTCAAGATGCGCGCTCCGGGGATGACCTACACCCGCATGCCGCTTTTCGTTTGGGCGCAGTTCGCAACCGCACCGATGCTGATGATCGCAACCACCGCGCTCGGCGCGGCACTGGCGGCGCTCTTCATGGAGCGCCAATTCGGTGTGCCGTTCTTCGACCCGACTCGCGGCGGCAGCCCGCTGATGTGGCAGCACATGTTCTGGTTCTACTCGCATCCGGCGGTCTACATCATGATTCTGCCGGCCTTCGGGATGATCTCGGAGATATTCCCGGTCTTTGCGCGTAAACCGATCTTTGGTTATAAGATGATCGCGTTCAGCACCGTTTCGATCGCGCTGCTCAGCTTCATGGTTTGGGCGCATCACATGTTCACGTCGGGCATGGCGCCGTTCTTACAGTTGCCGTTCATGATTCTGACGATGCTGATCGCAATTCCAACCGGCATCAAGATATTCTCGTGGGTGACGACGCTGTGGGGCGGTAAGATTCACTTTACCACCGCGATGCTCTTCGCCATCGGCTTTATCGCAACGTTTACCTTTGGCGGCATCACCGGCGTTTTCTTATCGGCCGTCCCGTTTGATTTGCACGCGCACGGCACCTATTTCATCGTGGCGCACTTGCACTATGTGCTGGTCGGAGGCTCGCTGATGGGGATATTGGCGGGCATGTACTTCTGGTATCCGAAGATGACCGGCCGCTTGATGAACGAGAAACTCGGGCACTGGACGTTCTGGCTGTTCTTCATTGGTTTCAACGGCACGTTCTTGCCGATGCACTGGCTCGGTTTGCTCGGCATGCCGCGGCGCGTTGCCGAATACGATCCGCAGTTCCAGTTTTGGAATCAGGTCGCATCCGGATTTTCGTTTGTGATGACCGCGGCGCTCTTGCTGTTCTTCATCAACGCCCTCTGGAGCATCAAGCACGGCAAGAAATCCGGTGCGAACCCGTGGGGTGCGCGCACGCTAGAATGGCAGATTCCCTCGCCGCCGCACTACTACAACTTCAAGCACGTGCCCTCGGTCTTAGGCCCGCCGTACGACTTTGCGGAGCCGCTGCCATATCGCGGTCTTGAAGAAGAACTGACCGATTCGCCGCCGCATGTCGCAGCCGGCGCCCATTAGGAGCGAGAAGAAAAACTGTGGCGGTTTCAGCCTTAGCCCAACCCGGCCTCATCGATCACCACGACGAGATGGATCAGCTTTACGTCGAGACGCGCGATCTTCGCCTGACCGGATTCCTTCTGTTCATGGTCAGCGATTTGGTGCTCTTCTCATCGTTTATCTTCGCCTATCTGTACTTGCGCAATAGCGGTCTGGGCTGGCCCGGACCGGGTGGTCCGAAACTCGACTTGGCGCTGGCCTCGCTAAACTCGATCGTGCTCTTTGGTTCGGGCGCAACGATGCACTTTGCACTGGAAAATTGGAAACACGGCAAGTTCATCAAGTTTGCCAACTGGCTGATCGCTACCATCATACTCGGGCTGCTCTTCCTCGGCGGCCAAGCGGTTGAGTATGTCACCCTCTACACGCGCGATCACGCTTCGTGGAGCGGAAGCGGCATCTTCGGCGCTTCGTTCTTTACTTTGACCGGCATGCACGGCTTCCACGTCTTTTGCGGCGTGATTTATCTAACCGTCCTGCTGCTGCAGGCAGTTCAAGGTAAATATACCCAGCAGAAATTCTTCGGCTTGACCGCCGGAACGCTGTATTGGCACTTCGTCGACGTGATCTGGGTCGTGCTGTTCTCGATCTTCTATCTGTTATAAGGACTATAAGGACGCGATTGTGGAAGCAAATTTACCTCATATCGAACGCATCGTGGCCGCCGTCTTCGGCGTAGTCGTCTTCGTTACGGCCGTAATCGCGCTGAAAAACGATTGGCGCTCGGTCGGTCTGGAGAACAGCGTCTTCAAAGTGATGCTCGGCCTACTGGCGCTCGGCGCCGCACTCGGATTTTTCGCCGCCATCGGCGTGGTGGGAAGGGCTTAAACATGTACGATCCAGTCGACGACCGCGGCGTTCCGCAGAGCAAAGGCATTCCAATGGCGGTCAGAATCACCGCCGCCATCGGGGTGGTGCTGATCTTCGCGATCGGTGCCTTCGTTATCAAAATCTCCGACTACGGCCACCAATGGCCCTCAACCCAATCACTCCGCATCCCATTGTAGCGCGTGGTAGCCGCGTTTCACACGCGTTGAGCGAGTTCGGCCTCAGCGGCCCCTTTCGAGGCGAGCGTTTCGTAGTTTCCGTTCTCACTTTGAAATGGGATTCGAGCTATCTGAAGAGCAAGCATGTGGCTCTTTATTGTTTTCCCGCAGCGCCTGCTCTACACTGGCCGCATCACAAGCGTTCCGGGTACTCGGTACCAGTTATTTCCGGGGAAAAGGGTTGAAGGATGAATACATCACAAAAGGCGAGACCATTCTTAGTAGTTGCCGTTGTACTACTGATTTCCAGTTGTTCCGGAGGGCCGAATAATACGGCTCTTCCAGTAACGCCGAATAATGCGGCTTTTCCAGTAACACGGTCCGATTCGGGTTCCCGAAGAACGACGACGTCATTCGTCTCGGGTACACCGGGGTCGTATACAGATGACCCAAACACATACAACATCGTCTCGTCACCTTCGAATGCAGACATGGGAGCTGCAATAATCAATCACGGCTCATCGATCGGCGGTGGTGGCGGCTGTGGAGGACATGTTTGCCCTCGAGCCCCGGTCGGTCGCGGCACGTCTTCCACGACGCGCAGACCCATGAGTTTCCAATCGTTCAATTGCCAGGATTGGTACCAAGCGGCGGTCCCGGGAGTCCATAATCAGGTGACGGATACATATCTCGGTACGACTTGCGATACGATATGGATACCCGATAATTTCGGTTCGACTGGCGGATACAGAGGTGGCGGCGGCGATGGACTTGGATGCGAAGCAGATAACATGGACGACGGAAGTTGCGTTGCAACGCTTCCGAAGTCTCAACAATGCGCCAATGCACGGCCGTTAAACACACCGGCGAACGGGGAATCCGGGCACAACAATCAAATCAGTAACGTCCTCGAAGTATACGCGCACGTTGGTAACACAACGCAATTGCTGGGTTGGAACTACCAGACGTATGGAGGTCAAGAGTACTTCCAATTTGCCTTCACTCTGAGTGTAGGTGCTGGTGTGGTCTCGATGTCAACAGCTACCGGACCAACCATACCCAATAGCGGCAATTTCTATCAAATGCTTTTAGGTTACGCAAAGGATCTTAATATTGCGCAGTCACAGTTGCCTTATCCCCTCGATGTAATGAACAAGTTGACTCGAGTGAACGAAGTCGACTGCTACGCAAGCTAATGCTAGCAGTTGGATTGGCCGCTGCGGTTTTCGCAATATACACGCAGGCCGAGGCCGGGAAAAGGTGCATCGGTACGAGCCTCCCATTGGCCTCGAATTTTCCCGAGAATGAAAAAGTATTTAACGTTCGTCCTACGCAGGAAAATGCAATCGTCCGAATAGACAAGGTTGACTTGGTAAGGAAGTCAGAGTATTCCTCGACGACTGTTGCGGGATTCGTCTATACACTCGGGAATGGGCACCGGTACTATTCTCCCAGGGAGGCCGCGTTGCTTTCGAACGAGGAGAGAGAGATATCGGTGCGCTATATGATCTCTCAAAATGCAGAAAAGTGGGCAGCCCGAGATCAAATCAGCAAGAGCGTCAAAGCGAGTATCGGCTTGACGATACTACGAATCAGTAGTAAAGCTGTGGGGAGCTCGATACCCGGGTTGAGCGTTCGCGGCTGCCTACAGTGGCCGCGCGGAGTTCGAGTTCCGGACTAACCTAATAGGCTTCCTCAGGACCACGCAATGCGGTTCGGCAGAGCGTCCGAACCGCGTTGCGCTTGGCACATTCTTCGCTTGGACGGGTTGCGCTAGCGCCTCGATGCCGTGCCGATGGCCAGAGTCGGCAGCTCGTCGTCGGGTAAGACGCCGGTCGGTTTGCCGTCGATTGCGTGAATGCCGCCGTACGCAGAAAACTCGACGAAGGCCGCAAGAGTGAGGTCGGGCAGGCAAGCCTTACCGAAGCATTCCCATTCGCATGCGAGGCCGCGGTCTTCGAACAGCACCGCAACGTAGCCCGTCGCATCATCTTCGGAATCGACATCCGGGCCGCGGTAACGTACATAGCCGTCGACATGATAGATCGGTTTGAAGGTGTGCCAGTACGCGCGAATCGGCGCGACTAGGACGGCGATGAAATACACCATGAATGCGAGCGCACCCAGCGCGAAGATCGGTGAGAGTACGATGAGCGACGGTTCGACATG
>JALYVT010000033.1 GCA_030853105.1 Vulcanimicrobiota bacterium | reverse complement strand
GAATTGGGTTTGGTTTCGCGAACCGTCCAACTCAGTCCGAACTGCGTGTTAGCGCTCTATACCGACGGATTGACCGAGTTTCGGCGCGATACTGCCACAGCTGAACTCGCCCTGCGGCGGGGGCTCTCGAAGTTCGTGGGAGATACCTGGACCGCACATCCCGCAGCCGCTCTGCAATCCGCGCTGTTGGCCGGCAAGCCGGCCACCGATGATGTGGCGCTGTTGATCGTGCAGTTTTCCAATGTAACCGAAGAGATGCTCCGGTTCGACCCGAACGTACTCACAAAACACTGGCGCTTCCATTCGAGCGACGCACACGCAGCGCATAATTCGCGTGATGAACTCATGCAATTCGTTCGCCGGTTTGCTCGACCAGACAATGACATCTTTGGGGCCGAGCTGGTGTTGGGCGAGATTCTCGCCAACACCGTGGAACACGCCCCGGGGCTGGTCGAGATTACAATTGACTGGGCGGGCGAAAAGCCGCTTGTTACCGTTCTTGACAGCGGCCCTGGAATGGCTCGCGAAACAATGGAGCTTCCGCAGGACATCTCGGATGAAAACGGGCGCGGCCTCTTTTTGGTGAAAGCGCTCGCCGCCGACCTTTCAATTCGGCGAGCTCCGGGATACGGAACGCAGATTTGCGTCACGCTTTCGTTGGCACGCGACCCTATCCGACACTGAGCCGAAGCACTCGCGAAGTCCAGACGCTCGGATTTCGAGGATGGTGGTGCGAAGGGGCGAATCGGTCTGCATGGTTACTGCATTTATTTTGATGAACGTCGAGCGCCCGCGGCTGAAAACGATTGCCGACGAGTTGCTTACGATCGAAGGCGTTGCCGAGGTTTACAGCGTCGCCGGTCCATTCGATTTGGTCGTAGTGGTGCGAGTGAAAGAGCATGAGATGCTCAATGACCTCGTGACCGAAGGCATCGGTGCGCTCGACGGCATTGAGGATACCGAAACGCTCATCTCATTCCGCAGCTTCTCGAAAAAAGACCTCGGCATGATGTGGGACATCGGCGTCGACTGATTCCCCTACGCCGACTTCGTCGCCTAGGTGGAACCTGTAGCGCCACCATTTTGGCCTAGGGCGGGTTATGTCCGACACTATGGCACGGATTTACGACAATATTGCCGACACGTTCGGCAACACTCCACTCGTGAAAATTCCCCGACTGAATAAGGGCCTGCCCGGCACCGTTTTAGTAAAGATGGAGTCGTTCAATCCGGCCGGCTCGGTCAAGGACCGAATCGGAATCGCGATGATCGAAGCCGCCGAGCGCGACGGTCGTCTGCGTCCCGGGATGACGATTTTGGAGCCGACAAGCGGCAATACCGGAATCGGCCTGGCATTTGTGGCGGCGGCGAAAGGCTATCCAATCATTTTGACGATGCCGGAATCGTCGACAATCGAGCGGCGCAATCTGCTTAAAGCGTACGGCGCGCAACTCGTGCTGACGCCTGGTCCCGAAGGGATGCCGAGCGCAATTCGCAAGGCGCAAGAGATCGCGGCAAAAGATCCCGCCAAGTACTTTATTCCGCAGCAATTCGAGAATCCAGCGAACCCTGATATTCATCGCCGGACAACCGGCGAGGAGATTTGGCGCGACACCGATGGGAAAGTCGATATTTTTGTGGCGATGGTCGGCACCGGCGGCACGATTACCGGCGTTGGTGAGCTGCTTAAGGAGCGCAATCCAAACGTCAGAATCGTGGCGGGCGAACCGACTGCCTCGCCGGTTCTCTCGGGCGGAAAGCACAGCCCGCATAAGATTCAAGGCGCCGGAACCGGTTTTATTCCCAAGGTGCTCGACACGAAAATCTACGACGAGATTCTGCTGGTCTCCGATCAAGACGCCATCGAAACGACTCGCCGCGCAGCACGTGAAGAAGGCGTGTTGGTCGGCATCTCGTCGGGCGCCAACATTTGGGCAGCGCTGCAGATCGCCGCTCGACCCGAATCAAAAGGGAAGACAATCGTCACCATTGCGTGCGACACCGGCGAACGGTATCTCTCCAATCCGGTCTTTGCCGAGCAAGAAGCTAGCGTGGTCGAACCCGCGCTCGTGTAACACCACGCAATAGCCGGGGCTTTAGGTCCGCTCGGCGAACGCAAGCGGCGTGCAAGGAGTTGTGAGGCCGCTTAACGGGGCGCCGATCGTTCGGGTTACGCGCGGGGCGCTGGTTGAGTCGGTTCACGAGGTGATTGCCTGCGCAGTCGATGCACGCGGCAAAACGCTCTTCTCGCTCGGGGATGTCGAGGCGCCGATCTATCTGCGTTCGAGCGCGAAACCGTTCATTGCGGCCGCCGTTGTGCGGGCTGGTGTCGTCGAACGCTTTGGTTTGGACTCGCGCGAAATCGCCGTTATGGCAGCTTCGCACAGCGGCGAACCGTTTCACGTCGATGCCGTAGGCTCGATTCTGCGCAAGCTCGGAATGAGCGAAAGCGCTCTGCAGTGCGGCGCCCAAGAACCCTATAATCTTCAAGCGGCTGCGGAGCTGCGGCGCGACGGTCTGCCCTTCACCGCCGTGCATAACAACTGCTCGGGCAAGCATGCGGGGATATTAGCGCTTTGCAACGTTCTCGGCGCAGATCCGAGCAGTTACCTGCGGGTTGATAATCCCGCCGAGCAGTACATCCTGGAGTTTTGCGCGCGGATGACCGGACAAAACGCGGCTGATTTTCCGCTGGGAGTCGACGGCTGCGGCATTCCGGTTTTCGCTACTTCAAGCTATAAGGCCGCGCTTGCGTTTATGCGATTTGCTACGCTCGAAGGCATTGATGCAGAAGATGCGCGCGCCCTTAAAATCGTGCGCGATGCAATGATTGCGCATCCTGAATACATCGCGGGGACCGGCGAGTTCGACACCGCGCTGATGCGAGCTGCCGCCGGATCGATTGTTTGCAAGGGCGGAGCCGAGGGCGTTCATTGCGATGCGGCGATCGACGGCCGAGTCGGCTTTGCGCTCAAAGTCGTGGATGGGGCGAGTCGCGGTAGGGCGCCGGCGGTGCTGGCGTGTCTAGAGCGGCTTGGAGCGCTCGATCGCTCAGGGCTGACAAAGCTCGACGAGTTTGCCCATCCAATCGTGTATAATCGGGCTAAACTCCCTGTCGGCGAGGTTAGAATTGTCGGAGTATCTTAAAGCGCTTAACGAGCGGGTTCTGGTTTTTGACGGCGCCATGGGCACGCAGCTCATGGACTTGGAGTTGAGCGCCGAAGATTTCGGCGGCTCCGCTCATCTCGGCTGCAACGAAGCGCTTGTCCTGACACGCCCCGAGTTGATCCAGAAGATACACGAAGATTATCTGGCAGCCGGCGCCGATGTTGTCGAGACCGATTCGTTTACAGCTTCGCGCCTCAAGCTCGATGAATACGGCTTGGGTGAGAAAACGCCCGAGATTAACCGTAACGCCGCGCAGCTGGCGCGTGCCGCGTGCGAAAAGTTTTCGACGGCGGCGCAGCCGCGATTCGTTGCCGGTTCGATGGGGCCGACCGGAATGCTGATAAGCTCATCGGACCCATCGCTTTCAAAAATCAGTTACGAGCAGCTCGAAGATATTTATGGAGAACAGGCGCGCTACTTGATCGAAGGCGGAGCCGATCTGCTGCTGCTTGAGACGATGCAGGATATTCTGGAGCTCAAAGCCGCTATCGCGGGTATTCTGCGCGAGTTTAAGAATGGCGTGCGGCGCGTTCCGATTCAAGCCCAGCCGACGCTGATTACCGAAGGCCGAATGCTGCTCGGAACCGATATACTCGCAATCTGTGCGACCCTGGATGCCTTGGAAGTCGATGTTATCGGACTCAATTGTTCAACCGGACCGGCCCAAATGCGCGATCCGATCCGCTACCTGACCGAGAGTTCCGATAAATTTGTCAGTGTAATTCCGAACGCCGGACTGCCGCTCATGGGTCCGAAGGGCGAGACAATCTATCCGGAGACCCCGAGCGAATTGGCGACGGAGTTGGCCTCGTTCGTGCGTGACTTCGGCGTAAACGTTATCGGCGGGTGCTGCGGAAGTACGCCCGCGCACATTCGAGCAATCTGCCAAGCCGTAGCACCGCTTCGCAAAAAACCGCGTAAGGTGGAAGCGAAACCGCTGCAGTGGGCTGCATCGGCGATGACGGCCGTAGCGCTCGAACAGGAGCCGCGGCCGCTGCTTGTCGGCGAACGACTCAACGCCCAAGGATCGCGCCGCATTAAGCGGCTGCTGCTTGAAGATAACTATGACGACATGATGCTGGTCGCGCGCGAACAAGTCGAGAGCGGCGCGCATATCCTGGATGTCTGTTGTGCGTTGACCGAGCGCACCGACGAAGATCAGCAGATGGGAACGCTGGTGAAAAAGCTTGCCCAATCGGTAGAAGCGCCGATCATGATCGATTCGACCGAAGCCAAAGTGATTGAAGCCGCGCTCAAAGCCTATCCCGGTCGCGCGATCGTCAACTCGATCAACTTAGAGAACGGGCGCGCCAAAATCGATGCAGTAATGCCGCTCGTGAAATCGGCGGGCGCGGCTGTCGTTGCGCTTACGATCGACGAAACCGGCATGGCCAAGACCGCCGAGCAGAAATTTGCGATCGCAAAACGTATTCACGACATTGTAACCACCGAGTTCGATCTTCCGCCCGGTGCGTTGATCTTCGACGACCTTACGTTCACGCTGGCAACCGGCGATGCGGAGTACATCGATTCGGCGGTCGCCACAATGGACGGTATCCGGCTGATTAAAGCCGGCTTACCGGGCGTGCTTACATCGCTCGGCGTCTCGAATGTGTCCTTCGGCCTCAAGCCGCACGCACGCGCGGCGCTCAACTCAGTTTTCTTGCATCACTGTGTTGAGGCCGGGTTGGACATGGCGCTGGTCAATCCAAAAGAGATCACCCCATACGCCGAACTTGATGCCGCCGAACGAACGCTCTGCGACGATCTGGTCTTCAATCGGCGCCCGGATGCGCTGCAACTCGTTATCGAGCATTGGGAGAGCAAAAAGACTGGTGGTGGACCCGCGCAAGCGGTCGAAGATGACGCCGATGCAGCCGTCGAGATTCGGATTCACAATGCGATTCTGCGGCGGCGCAAAGACGGCATCGAAGCTAAGATCGACGAAGCGCTGCAGCAGCGCGGCCCGGTCGATGTGCTCAACAACGTGCTGTTGCCGGCGATGAAGGAAGTCGGCGATAAGTTTGGTTCGGGCGAATTGATTCTGCCGTTTGTGCTGCAATCGGCCGAAGTGATGAAGAAGGCCGTCGCGCATTTGGAGCAATTCCTCGAAAAGAAAGAGGGCACCAGCAAAGGCAAGGTCGTGCTCGCCACCGTCTTCGGCGACGTGCACGATATCGGCAAGAATCTCGTCAACACGATCCTCACCAACAACGGCTACACGGTCTTCGATCTGGGCAAGCAAGTCCCGATGAACACGATCTTAGATAAAGCGGTCGAGGTTAACGCCGATGCAATCGGGCTCTCCGCGCTGCTGGTGTCAACCAGCAAACAGATGCCGATCTGTGTTGCCGAACAAGATTCGCGCGGCTTGCAGTTTCCGGTGCTGGTCGGCGGAGCCGCAATCAATCGTGATTTCGGGAGGCGTATCTCGCTGCTGGATGAAGGCGCGCGCTACTTTGCGCCGGGTCTGTTTTATGCCAAGGACGCATTCGAGGGGCTGGATATCATGGAGGTGCTCACCAACAGTACCTCCGACCGTCAAGCATTCGTCGAAAAGGCAAAGGACGAGGCGTTCGCCTTGCACGCAAAGCAAAAAGCGGTCGCCGCAGTCAAGGCCGGTCCAATTGTTTTCTCAAGCGTACGATCCGATCTCGCAGAGATTCCACATGCGCCGTTTCTCGGCGCGCGCGTACGTACCGATGTCGATCCAAATCTACTCTGGGAGTGTTTCGACTTAAAAAGCCTCTACCGATTGTCTTGGGGCGCCGCGAACATTAAGGGTGAGCAGTTCGATAAAGTTGTTCGGGAAGAGTTCGAGCCGCGGCTTCGCAAGTACGAGCGCTTGGCGGTGAGTGAGCATATCCTCACGCCTCGGATTGTCTACGGCTACTTTCCGGCGGCCGGGATCGATAACGATGTGGTGCTTTATGATCCGAAGGATTCGACGACCGAGATCGCGCGATTTGACTTTGCACGACAACTCGGCGGCGAGCACTTGTGTTTGGCCGATTACGTTCGACCGGCCGAGAACGGCCGAGGCGTGGATGTGGTGGCCCTGCAAGTGGTGACGGTGGGAACCGAGTCGAGCAAACGCACCGAGGCGCTGCACGCCGCGGGCGACTACAGCGAGTCATATTTTCTGCACGGGTTCTCGGTCCAATCGGCCGAGGCGCTGGCCGAGTTCTCGCACCGAGAGATTCGCAAGGAGCTGGGCTTGCCCGTCTCACGCGGAAAACGCTACTCGTGGGGCTATGGCGCCTGCCCGGATCTCTCACAGCACGAACAGGTGTTCCGGCTGCTCGATGCGGAGAATGCCATTGGTACAAAATTGACCGAAGCATTTCAAATCATACCGGAACAATCGACCGCGGCGATCATCCTGCATCATCCGAAAGCGGCATACTTTAACGCCGCAGCCGTTCGCGAACTTCAGCCCGCCTAAGCAGCCGCTAGCTCGCATGGGCAAATCCGCCCTCGTCTTCGGGACGTTTGGTTGCTAGGTAACTTGGGGATATAGACTTCGCCTCGCGGGAAGGGCAATGTACCACTCATCAACGGCTTCGTTTCGAAATGCAGCGAGACCGATGGGCGAAAGGCGAAATGAATCCGATCCTGCGAAAAGCATCCCCGCTCTTATTCTTGGCGTTCTTTTTCCAAGCGAGCTCGGGCCAAGTCGCGTCCGCAAGCCCGCCTGTCGAAATCGGGCTCAGCGATCTGGGCTATCAGCAGGACGCCGTCCTGAAAGGCGCCCAGCCCGAGTTTGAACTCTATCTTCCCAATTACAGAACGCTTCGCGCTGCACGACTGCACTTGGCCCTCGAAGTCTCGCCGATCGCGGATCGCCGCTCTACCGTTACGGTCAGTGTAAACGAACGGCCGGTTTACGTTGCCGCACTTGCAAAGCTGGGATATAAACCGACCATTGACATCCCGATTCCGCTCCCCGCGGGCACGCGAACCGCATTGCAAATCAGCGTGTCGGCGAATCTACAAGCCGAACCAGTACATTGTCAACCGCCCGATACTCAAGCGCTCTGGATGATCGTCAAACATGCGAGCTCGCTGCAACTTGCGGTCGCCGGAGTTTCAAACACGCCGTACATCTCTGAGTTCCTCGACGACTATCGCGGTCGGGTCACGATTGTGGCACCGCAGAACCTGCCGCAGGATCAGCGTTTCGCCGCGATACGACTGGCGTACTACATCCATCAAGCCGTGCGTTGGCGCCGCATCCAAGTGGCGCTTACCGACAAACCGGTTCCCGGAACGCGGAATATTATTATCGGCGGTACGGCGAAGGATTTGGAAGTGCGTGGCGGCGCGTTGCATGTTTCAATCGGCGGGTCAAGTGTTTTGGATGGACAGATACGCAATCTATTGATCAGTACATATATCGGTCAAGTCAAATCGCCCAGCGTTCTGCCGCCGATAAATCACAGCGCGACCTTAGATGATCTGGGCATTCCCACCACCACTCGAACCGGAATGACCGACCTTACGTTCCCGATGCCGCTATCGCTGGCGACCATCGGCGGAGCGCCGGAGAACCTGCGTTTTCACGCGAACCTAACGCACACGCCGTTGGTTTCGGGTGATCGTGCCTTTATCAAGCTCTTCGTAAACAACACGCTGGTTAACTCGTTTAATTTAGGACGCGCGGGTGGCGAAGAAGATTTCGATGCTCCGATCAATCCGGGAGTCATTCGCGCAACCAACGATGTCCGCGCCGAAGTCGCCTATTTCCCGGCGCGCGGCGACTGCAGCGGCATTCCGGCAACAATGGCGGCCAGTTTGCTTGGGTCGTCATATTTTTCTTGGGATCGACTCGTGCAACAGGCGCCGGCGGTCGGTGATTTTTACAATGGTGCCAATGGGCGCGTCGCGGTGTTGGTTGATGGTCAGCCGATGGTTCCGTACGCGTTCGCGTTGATGAACTCACTTGGCGCCGTAAACTCCGGCATAACAAGCCTCGATGTGCTGCCGTTCGATGGCAGAATCCCGGCGGGATATGACTATGCGATCGTCGTTGCCGCTCCTGATCGGTTGGGTCAACTCGCACTTCCGCTCAAACCAAACGGCTCGGCCTTTGATATTCTCGACCCACGAACCCAACAGCCGATCTATGAAGCTCACTACGGCGATTCATTTGGTGTGCTGGAAACGACTCAAACGGGAACTCCGGCCTTAGTCGCGACGTATTGGAAGAACCCCGCCGAGCTTAACGGGCTGAATCGCATCGAACCGAATCAACTGGCCGCGCAGCGAGACGAATTGTTTCTCTTTAATCGCGCGCAGGCTGCCTACGCGTCGACAACCGAGCGGCATGCGCGAGCGATTGGGCCCGACCGGATTCACGACGCACTCATGCCCGTGCTCGTAGTTTTCGGCATTTTGGTCCTCATTGGTTTGGTGCTGGTGGCGCGCCAGGCTAAAAAGGCGTCTTAGAGCGACATGGCGCGTGCGGCGATCCGATTTTTGAGTCTGGGGCTTGTCCTCGCGTGGATGAGCGCGTGCGCGCCGGCGCCGGGACACAACGCTCAACCAACACTCGCAAAAAGCGACTACCAACTGCCGACCAGCCCTAAAAAAATTACGGTTCTCGTTGACCGAATTCCAGGTCAGCAAGCGCAGATATCCCTGCATGGCTGGGAGGTCGCAATCGCATTGCGCCACTTTACGGTGCAGACGACCTGGATGTATGCTGACCAATTAACCGCCGCGGCCGCTGATGCGGTGGTCTATCTGGGTATCGACCCCGCGCCGCCGATTCCGCCGCGGACGCTCGATCTGCTGCGTCACTCAAAAACGCTTATCGTGCAGAGCGGCCATCTGCGCGAATTGCACGCCCGTGGAATTGCGTTCACGCACGTAAGGCAGGGATCCGTTCGATTGGTCTCCGCAAATGCGCGATTGAAATACCGAAATCGCGAGTTAGCGGTACGTCAACAAAACGTACTCGATGTGCGGGCGGCGCGGCCCGCGAAAGTTCTGGCTACATTGCGCGATGGAAAGCGCTTGTATGCGTATGCAGTGCAGGACGGAAGAGCGACGTTCATCAACGGGCCGATCGATTTCGATCAGCTGGAAGCCTACCCGGTTCTTCAGGCAGAGATGATCGCGACCTGCGATCTGCTCTCTATCGGCCTTCATGCCGCACCGGTTCCCAATCGTCACATCGCGATGCTGCGATTAGAAGACGTCTCGGTGCAGACCCAGGCGGTGCGTTTGCGCGCGATCGTGAACTACCTTACGAGTAGCGGAATTCCATACGGCATCGGCGTGATTCCCGATCAGCTGATCAAAGGCAAAACATTGAGTACGCTTAGTCAAGACCCCGAATTGGTCGCAATCTTGCGGTTTGCTCAAGATCACGGTGCGCGCATCATCTTACACGGCCTGCACCACAGTTATAATTCGCCTGAAGATTATGAGTTCTTCGATGCGGTTCACTTTACGCCGCTGCCGCAAGACTCGGTAGCTTGGATGCGAGGAAAAGTCCTTACGGGACTGCATATCGAGCAGTCCCTAGGTTTGCGTCCGCTTTTTTGGGAGACGCCGCATTATGCCGCATCGCAACTCGATTATCGCACGGTGGATACACTATTCACCGCGTCATGGGAGCAGCGCCGGCCGGTGTTTTGGCTTCCGTGGGTCTTGCAGAGAGATGAATACGGCGCGCTTCTGCTGCCCGAAGACTTAGGCTACATTAGTTATGGCGGCGACGACACGCTCGCGCAGCAGTTACAGATGGCCGCCGATTTACTGCTCTGTCGCCAGTGTATCGCGGCCGGTTTCCTTCATCCCTCAACGGTAACGCTTTCGGATGTGCGCGGCTACGTTGAAGGGCTACAATCTTTGGGCTATGTGTTCGCCGATCCGGCTGGATTTCTACCCGCAGGAGCGCGGCCGTCATGATTTTGCCCGTACTCCTAACCCCGATTGCAGTCATCGGGCAGGCCGACCAGCGTGCGGCGCTGCAGCGCGCGCTCGACCGCAATCCGAACGATGCGGAGTCGCTAAAGGCGCTATTCTATCTCGACATCGCGCAGCACCGAACGGCGCAAGCACTGCCGCTTGCGGAGCGCTATCTGCAAACGCACCGCGACGACGCCTTCAAACTAGACTATGCGTATGCGCTGCTTGATTTCAAACAAACCGCAACCGCTTTGCGCGTGCTAGGAGAACTCCAGCAGTCGACCAATCGAGAGATCGCAATGCATGCGACATTGCAGAAGGCGCAGAGTGAGGACGAAGGCGGCGAAAAAGCACTCGCAGCCGTCGACTATCGCAGCTACCTGAGGTACATGCCGAAAGACGCGCAAAGCCGGCTCTCGTTGGCTTATATCGATTCGAGTTCTGGAAATCATACCGCTGCGCTTTCCGACCTGGATTCAGTTCTAGCCCTACGCCCTGCAGATCAGCAGGCGCTCCTTCAGCGTGCGTACGAGCTGGCGGCGTTACAGCGTGGAAAAGAAGCGCTCGCGGGGTTTCGTGAACTGGAAAACTCGCCGGACGCGAGTGTCGCCAAGACCGCGAGAGTCGAGGTTGTCGCTGCGGCCTCTTCCAACAACCCCAGCGTCGAGCGAGGCAGCGTTTACGGCTACGTTCAAAATGAGAGTCGTTTCGCGGACACGTTTTACGGAGTAGATGCGCGCTATGACCTGAAATATCCAGTTGGGAGCGCAATCGTTCCATACGTGATTTTGCACTATTCGAACGACACGCGCTCCGGAGTTCCCGGCCAGTCGGAGATATTTAACGACAACGCCGCGGTGTTGGACGGCGGTTTGCGCAAACCGATTGGAAACTACGCATATATCTTCATCGAAGCCGGCCAAAGCGTTGGCTTGCGCGGACAGCGGAGTTTCGCGGAGTCGCGTTACGGCGTTGCATATTCGCGTGAGTTTGGAGCCGCTGGTCAAAGCGCCTCGCACAGCGCACTCGACGGCAGCGTGGCCGCCTACTCGCGCTTCGGGGGCAATCCGATCGCCTACGTAACACTTGAACATGATTTCAAACTGGCGGCAAAATTGCGCGCGGAGGCCGGACTAAATCTAGGGCTGGACGGGAAACGAAAATATTTCAATAATTATCTGGAAGGGTTTGCCGGGCTGCAGGTTCCGTTGGGGCCAAACGTTGCCATTCATCTCGACCGTGTTTACGGCAGCTATCTCGCGCGCGGAACAAATAGAGATGTGCCCGGAACTTATTCATCAACGCGAGCGCTCTTGACCTTCGGTTTCGGCTTTAAGTGAGCACCGCAACCTTTAGCTTTGAGTTCGCGCGCGTCGTTACGGCGCTCATCATCATTGTCGGCGCAGCCTTTTTTCTCTTTCGATTCGACGACTTAGTTTTTGACCTGGGATTTTGGGCGGGATGGATTAAGCGCAAGCTGTTTCTGAGAAACTTCGAGCCGCTCACCGTGGAGGTTCTGCGCGATCGGGTTGAGCAGCGGATCGCAGTCTATGTGCCGTGCTGGCACGAATCCGATGTGATCGCTCGAATGTTAGATTTTGCCGCGCGATCGATCGAGTACGCGACCTACGACATCTTCGTCGGCGCATATCCAAATGATCCCGAAACGCTCGAAAAAATTCGAGCGATGGAGAAGATTCACCCCAACGTCCATCTCGTTGTCAACGACCGTAATGGCCCAACAACCAAGGCACAAAATCTGAACTGCATCTACCGCGAGATGCAGCGGCTTGAGGGCGATGATCCCTTTCGTATTATCGTCTTGCACGATGTCGAGGACATCATTCATCCGCTTTCATTCCTGCTCTACAACTATTTGATCCCTACCAAGGAAATGGTGCAGCTGCCGGTCTTTCCGCTGGAACGTCCATGGACGAAGTGGACCGCTTGGACATACGCCGACGAGTTTGCCGAGAACCATATGAAAGATCTCATTTTTCGCGAGGCAATCGGATCGTTTGTGCCCGCAGCCGGCGTTGGATGCGCGTTTAGCCGCGATGCGCTTGATATAGTCAGCGCTACGCAGAGCGATCTCTTTCCAGAATCGGCTCTAACGGAAGATTATCAATTTGCCCTGCGCCTGCACGTGCGAGGGCTCAAGACGATCTTCGTTAACCAGCGGCTTAGCAGCACCGGTGGCCGTCGCCCGTCGACCGCTGCAGCATATGTTGCGACCCGTGCATATTTCCCCGACACCGCGCCAAACGCGATTCGGCAGAAGTCACGCTGGGTTGCGGGCATCGGCTTTCAGGCTTGGAAGATGATGGGCTGGTCGGGCGATTTTGTAACCCGCTACGGTCTGTATCGTGACCGCAAAGGCATCGTTGCGAATGTCGCGGTGCTGCTCGGATATATCGTGCTAACCGTGACTGTCGGATTGTTTATTTGGCATCACTTTAATCCACTCATTCGGACTCCCAATATTGGGAGCAACCCGGTTATTTGGGGGATACTAGACTTCGTCTTGGTGATGACGCTGGTTGAGCTGCTTCAGACAGCGTTAATTGTCGCTTGGCTTTATGGACCGCTCCAGGGCTGTCTGTCGCTGCTGCGGCCGCCGTGGTCCGCGTTTATCAATGGATGTGCGACGCTTTCCGCAGCGTACGCGTTTACTGTCGCGCAAATGTTTCACACAGACATGCAATGGAGCAAAACCGCCCATGCGTTTCCAACCGAAGTTACACTGGCTGAGTTTCGCCGTCAGATCGGCCAGATATTACTCTCAAACGACAAGATATCGCAAGAACAGCTTCGCCTGGGTTTGGAAGAGCAGAAACATTCCCGCGGGCGGCTGGGAGAGACGCTGGTGCGGCTCGGGTTCGTCAAAAAGCGTGAAGTGGCCGAAGCCATCGCCGCTGAAACCGGGACTCCGACTGCCTGGGATGACGAACTCACCCCGGACCCGGATGTCTTGGCACTCTTGCCAGAATCGCTGGCGCGCTCGATCGTCGCGCTACCCTTACATATTGAAAATGGCGCGCTCATAATTGCCATGTCGAATCTTCCTCGGCCAGATCAGGCGCGCGCATTGCAGCGTCATCTCAAGCGTCCTTATACGATTTGGATCGCAGATGAATCGCGCTTGGAATATGCCATCGATCGGAGCTACCGGTTCAACGACGAGCGGCGCAAGCCGATCGGTCGGTGGCTGGTCGACCGTGGGTTACTCTCCCAGAAGCGTTTGCAGAGCGCGCTGCGCATCCAGGGCGAAACGAACAAGCCCTTTCTGCAGCTGTTGGTTGAAAACGGCGTATTCAGAGAGAGAGAATTGCTCGACATACTCCAGGATTATTTTGGAGTTCAGGTGATCGCCGTGCGGCCAGGCTCCCAGATTATCGACGAACGCATGCAACACTTCGCGCGCGAGACGCTGCTGAAAAACGAAATCGCGATCATCGAGCGGGAGGGGAAGGCAATGGTCATCTCGGCCTTTCCGCTTTCAGATCGTTTGGCGCAGCAGTTTCAAGATGAGTTCAACGGTGATCTCGGCATCGCGATCGCCCGTCAATCAGATGTCGTACGTGAACGCACGACGTTGCTAAAAGTTCTCGGAGAGGACCCGATTCTGGCCGGCGCCGTCGGCTAGCCGGTTTTTCGGGCCGCGCGTGCGCGGTCGATGAAAATCGCCGCTTCGCCCATCGTCGGCATGACCTCGAATGCTTTTGCCTTGTTTTCCGGGTCGCGATAAACATTGCGCAGCGATTCTTCCATCTCCGGATCGCCTTGCGTAAACTCGCCCACAAGCGCGTCCCATCGGTCGACCAGCTTTTGCGCCTGCGGTGAGGCGGCATCACCGTCTTTTTCGGCTGCGATATCTGCGAGCAGATTCTTCCAGCTTTCGGATACCCGGACTTGATCTTGGTCCGAAAAGCCGCGGGGGTTTAGTTTTTCGAGTTGTTCCGGCGAGAAATAGGATGTGTAATTCAGGTCACGCATGGCGATTGTTACCTCAATGACGTGGACCAGCATTTCCAACCGAAGAGGATCGTTCGGACTTGAGTGCCGCTCGGCTTCACGCATGGCGGTGAGCGCGGCCTCGATTCCCCGCCGCTTTTCCTCAAGCAAGCTGATTTGCGCCCGCAGCGCTTCTCGAAGGTTGAATCCGGGAACGTCGAGGATCGCCGTGATCGCCTCGAGATCCAGTCCGAGTGCTTTGAGCGTAATGATTTGCTGCAGTCGCACCAGGTCGGAGTCGCCATACAGTCTGTATCCGTTCGCGCTCCGAAGTGACGGCCGCAGCAGGCCTACTTGATCGTAGTGGTGCAGTGCGCGAACGGTGACTCCCGCTCGTTGCGCAAATTGTCCTATCCGGTAATGCTGGTCCATATGATTTGAGCTCTACGGCTCGCCGCGATCATACACCCTGACGTAACGTGAGAGTCAAGTCATGGGCGCTGGCGGAGATGGCGCCGAACTGTACATGCGAGTCCTCGCAATACAAGCCCAACGCTCCGGCAGAATACGGACGTTCGGCGTCGTTAAATGTCGTTAATGTAGTGCCGTCGACGTAGACGGTAATTTGCGAGCCGACCTGGACGATCCGAACAAGGTAGTGGTTGCCGATTGTGAACCTCGGTGTCGTACCGGTCGCTAAGTAGCGCTGATTATCCGGATACGCGGGATCTTCTTTGCCGAGCTCCCAGCCATTTGGTTTTGGAATGAAGTAATAGAAGTGCGTGTTGTCGGCGTAATGCCAGAGCACCCACGCAACCTCCCACTCATTTGGCGCAGGTTGACGCAGTTGCGCAACCGTCAGCACATCGACGCTTGCGTCAAAATCGCCGAACGATGCAAGCGAGGTTGCGAGAGCGGCGTGCGTTTCCGAGGGCAGCAGCGCGGACTGCGGAGACAAGTCGAGCGCGTTCTGCGCTTGCTTTTGTGCAACGACCTTAACGCTACCG
>JALYVT010000193.1 GCA_030853105.1 Vulcanimicrobiota bacterium | reverse complement strand
TGCGGGCGCGGGGATCAACTTGGCACCGGCGGCCTTCAACTCCGCATTCGTATCCGCGAAGCCGCGAGCCCATGCATTGTAGGCAAGAGACTTCGCCGCATAGGTGCGTTCGAGATGCGCGTACAGCTGTAGGCTGGCCTGCGCAAGCGGCTCTTGGTTCATCAGCCCCATCACATCTTCGCGGAACTGACCCGGCTTTTGAATGAAGTCCTCGAAGTTTGACGGCGATGAGGTAATGCTTGCGACCATTGCATCGACGCCGTCGATCTTCGTTTGCAGTTTGGCGCCGGCGGTGTCGGCGGGTTTCAGCGCGGCTTTGGCGGCAACGAGCGCTTCGTGTACGCGGTGCAATTCGTTGAGCATCGTGTCCGTCCGGCTCAACAAATCAGACTCCAAGCGAAGCTGATTGAATTGACGCATGTACTCGCTCGCCGGAATTTTCGAAAGCGGGTCGGCGTATTTCTCAATCGGGAACCGGTAGGTTTTTCCATCGAGATGAAATGCCAGCGTATAACGACCCGGTGGTAATCCCGCGCCCGAATCCGGACCGCGAAAGAAAAACGGCGCGCTCGTGTAGCGCACCGGGCCATCCACAGTAAAGTCGTACATAAACTCATTCTTGCCGTCGCTCTTGCTCAGCCAATACGAACTAGCATCTTCGCCGGTGAAGACGTCGTGCTCACCCTCAATATGCCGAACGCGATGCCCCTTCATATCGAAAACATCGATCGACGGGCGCGTCTTGGCCTCTTTAGGCAGATAGTAGTAAAGCCGCGCGCTTGCCCCGCCGCCGCCAAAGAGCGAGCCGCCGGGCTGCGGAGCAACGAAATCGGTGTAGTTGCCCTCGGTATTGCGATAGCCGTTCAGATCGTACGCGGGACGCGGACCGACGACCAATGGCGAGGTTGGCACGCTGCAGCCGGCTTGCTGAACGACGCGCATGTCGTCCATAATCCAGATCGAGCGGCCATGCGTGGCGATCACCATATCGTCGAACTGCGGCTGAAACCGAATGTCGCGCACTTCGACTGCGGGTAGATTGTTTTGAAACGACTGCCACGACGAACCGCCGTTGCACGAAATCAGTATGCCGCGATTGGTGCCGGCGTAGACGATATTGCGATTGCGAATGTCGGGGCGAACCGCGCGCACATACTGACCCGGCGCGATTCCGCCGATGATGCGCTGCCAATGCGCACCGAAATCATGCGTGACGAAAATGTAGGCGCCGTCATCGCCCATTGCGTGGCGATCGGCCGAAAGATATGCGGTGCCGTCAACCAGCATTGAAGGCGCAATGGTCTCAACCGCGCTGTCGGCCGGTAGTGCCGGCGGTGTTACATTTCGCCAACTCTTACCGCCGTCAAGCGTAAGGTGAACGAGCCCATCGTCGGAGCCGGTCCAAATCTCCCCGTTATGCTTGGCCGAGGTCTCGATGTCGAGCAGCGTTGCATAGTTCTCGGCGCCGGATTCATCTTGGGTCACCGAGTCTTTGGAGCCTTGCTGTTTGGATTTGTCGTTGCGGGTCAGGTCGGGGCTGATCGCGCGCCAATGCTTACCACCGTCGCCGCTCTGAAAGACGACGTCCGAACCGATAAACGCCAGCTTCGGGTTGTAGGCCGCAAACGCAATCGGCGACTGCCAATTGAAACGATAGCGCGATTTTGCCAGCACGAAATCGTTGGCCGCGGTGCCGCGGTAGGGACGCACATTCGGTGCTGCGTGCGAGCGGCGATTGTAGACTTGCACCTCACCGTTCTCTGAATCGGCCCACACGAGATTTGAATTCGTCGGGTCGGGCACCGCCCACTCGCCATCGCCCTCAACAACTTTGAACCAACTGCGATTGGTGATGCCGTCTTGATCGCCGGAAAACGCGTTTGCGCAGAATGCATTGTTATCTTGCAATCCGCCGCAGACTAAGTACGGAACCTCGTTTGAAAGTCCGACTCGGTAGACTTGTGCAATCGGAAGGTTGCGCGAGCTTGCCCAAGTCGAGCCGCCGTTGGTTGAGATCGCGATGCCGCCATCACCCGCCAGCGCCATCCGCTGGCCGTTCGCCGCGATCCACATATCGTGCAGATCGGAGTGAACACCGTAGGCGGAGAGCCGAAACTTTTCGCCGCCGTTGAACGAGGTGGCAAGCAGCATGCTGAGCGCGTAGACGGTATTCGCCTCAGTCGGTGAAACGCGCAGATGCGAGAAATAGAACGGTCGCTGATTCGCGAGCGAGTCTTTGGTCTCCAGTTTCCAAGTATTGCCGGAGTCGTCGGAGCGCCACAACACGCCGTCGCGCGATTCGACCAAGACGTATACGCGCGATGGTTCCGACGGAGCGATCGCAAGGCCGATTCTTCCAAGCGGCGCGCCGGGAAAGCCGTGCCCGGAAATCTTCGCAAACGACTTACCGCCGTCAGTCGACTTATAGAGCCCGTCATCGGTACTGCCGCCACTGGTCATTGTCCACGGACGCCGCAGCGCGTGCCACATACCGGCGTAGATTATTTTTGAATCGGCTGGGTCCATTACCATGTCGCTGACGCCGGTTTGATCGGAGGTGTAGAGCGATTTGGTGAAGCTCTCGCCGCCGTCGAACGAAACGAAGACGCCGCGCGCTGTACTTGGTGCGAAGACATCTCCGAGAACACCAACGACGACGTGTTTGCTATCTTTAGGGTCGAGCAGGATGCTCGAAACGCCGGACGCAGTCGCCGGCAACTTCATCTTCTCCCAATTGCGACCGCCGTTCGTCGATCGATACAGACCGCTCTCGGGGATGACGTCGTTGCGCGGATTGGTTTCACCGGCTCCCAGCCACAGCGTTTGATCGTCGTTCGGATCGACGGCAATTGCGCCGACCGATGCGACCCCGATCGCGTCGGTCACGTTTTGCCAGGACGCACCGCCGTCGATGGTTTTCCAGGCACCGCCGCCGGCGGTCCCGACATAATACAGAAGCGGATGCTTATCGCTGCCGACAACCGCGCTTGCGCGGCCTTCGGGCAGAGCCGGTCCCAAAATGCGCCAGCGCATTTGCCCGACCGGGCGATCGTCGGCACGCACCACGATCGGCGCAACGGCCAGCGCGAGTGCGGCCGCCGCGAAAAGCATCTGCTTCCAGTTCACGCTTACTGGCCTTGGTCTACGACAACCGAGCCGTCGACTTTCACCAGATTGCGCAGATCTTTGGTTTGCGCTATCTGCCACTTACCGTCGGTAAGCTTCCAGGTGTCCTGCGATTTGGAAACCGCATCAAAATCGTGCTTACCGTCGGGCGCCTGCACATCACCGACGTTGTGAGAGCTAGATACGATGACAACCGAGTTCGCATCGCCGGCGGTAACCGAGTCGAGCGAGTTCGTGCACGCGGTTACATGATACGTCTTGAGCTGCTGTTTGCCCTGACCGATGAAGTCATCGCGTTTGGTGATCTTTCCCTTGAGATCGGTGCTCGTAAAATCGGGCGCGAGCACGGCAAATGCAGCATCCAGATTCTTATCGGTCGGATCGAGCGCCGCAGCGCAGCTTAATTGATAGAGCGCGGTGAGCGTTTGTGTGGTAGCAGCGGGAACGTCGGCCGCGCGCACGACACCGGTGCTCAAAATCGCGGCGCTGATGAGAATGAGGGCAGTCTTGCCAAGCATGAAAAAACTCCTATGGACGAAGCGGGGTTAGGCTAGCTACGTTGGACAAGCGCCCGTGTTTCACTTTTCGGCTAGACGCCTTTCGGCGCTCAGCCCGGGCCGCCACGACGTGACCCAAATCGCGAACCGCGATAAGGACACAACGAGACGGTAGCGAAATCGGCCAAGCACCGGAGGTTCTTCCTATGCATTTTCTGCTCGGCGCGCTGTTCACGCTCAGCCAGGTCTTAAGTTTCCCGATGCCGCTTGGTCTGGTGCCCGGCCCGAATGGTCAGAGCATCGCCTACGTGCTCGATGAAAAAGGCGTCCGCAGCCTGTGGTACGCCAAAGCGCCCGATTTCGCGCCGAAAGAGTTGTGGAATTCGCGAACCGACGACGGCCAGGAGCTCACGAACCTCGCGGTTTCAAAAGATGGCAAGTACGTTGTTTACGTGCGAGGCGGTTCGCACGACGCCAATTGGGTGACACATCCATGGCCCGATCCGAACAGCAGTCCGAAAGAACAGCACGTGCTCACGATGTCGATCTCAACAGCAGGCGGCGAGCCCAAGGTGCTCGGCGACGGCGATGTGCCGGTGATCTCGCCGGATAGTTCGACGGTTGCATTCGTTCACGACCCGGATAGCGCGGTATGGTCGGCGC
>JALYVT010000192.1 GCA_030853105.1 Vulcanimicrobiota bacterium | reverse complement strand
CGATAGGCGGTCTCCGGCGCGAAGAGCGTCGGTCCATTCGGAATCGCGGCTGCAAGCCGGCGTAACGACGTAATGTCGTCGAGTATCCAAAACGAGCGGCCGTGCGTGCCGATCACCAGATCGTTATCGTGCTCTACTAAATCGCGAATCGATGTTGAGGGAAGATTCTGTTGTAGGCTGTGCCAGGAAGAACCGTCGTCGAATGATGCGTAAACGGTGCGCTCGGTTCCGGCGAACAGCAACCCCTTGCGTACAGGGTCTTCTCGGACGGTGTTGACCGAGGCATCATCCGGCAGGCCGCCGGTAATATTTTGCCAGGTCGCGCCGCCGTCGTGCGTGCGATAGATGTACGGTTTGAGGTCGTCCAAGCGAAACCGATTGACGGCAACGTATGCGGTGCTGTCATCGAAATGTGACGCGTCGATCTGCGCGACCTTGCTCCACGCGGTAACGCCCGACGGCGTAACATTGCGCCAGTGCGCGCCGCCGTCGCGCGTGATCCAAACCAAGCCGTCATCGGTTCCGGCCCAAATTGTATTCTGGCGCAGATAAGACGGCGCGAGCGAATAGACAACCCCGCGTTCATTTCCTTTAACCGGATCGGTTGCGGCAAAGTTTCCCATGCTTGCGGGCATGCCGGGATGTTTGCGCGTGAGGTCGGGGCTGATGATCCGCCAGCTATGGCCGCTGTCGCGCGTTTTGAAAACAACATTGCCGGCAAAATACAGCGTGTGCGGATCGCGGTGCGAGAAGATCACGGGCGCGGTGCGATTGAACCGATACTTTCCGCCGCGAACTTCGGCCGGGAGAATATCTTGCGCTTGTCCGGTGGTGAAATCGAATCGCGAAAGCTTGCCGCCGAAGATGATGTTCGGATGCAGCGGATCGGGCGCGATGTAGCCGTACTCTTCGGCTGCGACCGGATGCCAATCGGCCGAGGTGATCGCACCGTCGTTGCCGCGGCTGGCGATTCCGGCGCTGCCGCTTTCTTGCTGCGCGCCGTACACCCAATACGGGAAGCGATTGTCGGTAATAACATGATAGAACTCGGCCGTCGGTTGATTGTACCAAGAACTCCAGGTCGCGCCGCCGTTTACGCTGAGCGTTGCTCCTTGATCGCAGCCGAGCAGAATAATATTGGGATTGTTCGGGTTGATCCAAATGGTGTGATAGTCGTCGCCGCCCGGCGCGCCTTTGATCGCGGTCCAATCTTTACCGCCGTTGGTCGAACGGTAGGTTGACGTATTGGCCGCGTAGACAGCGTCGGCGTTTTTCGGATCGGCGGTGATTCCGGCGAAATCTTCACCGCGGCCGCAGACGCGTTCTTCGCTGTTGGTTTTCATCCAGGTTGCGCCGGCATCGCTCGAACGGTAGATGCCGCAGGCGTCGGCGGTGTTGACCCAGGCGTAGATTCGGTTGGAATCGGCCGGGGAAACGCTCAGGCCGATTCTTCCAACCTCCGCGGGCAATCCGCCGTGCAACTGCGTCCACGTCGTGCCGCCGTCGGTTGATTTGAAGAGGCCGTCATTCTTGCCGAGTTCATAGACTTGTGTGAGGTGCCAGGGCGCATTGCGCGATGCCCACAACGCTGCATACACGATGTCGGGATGATTCGGATCGATCGTCACGGTGACGGCCCCGGTGTCCGAATCGTTCTTCGAGAGCACTTTGGTCCAGTGCGCACCGCCGTCGAGCGAGCGATACAGTCCGCGCTCCGGGTTCGGCCCGTACGGATGACCCATGACCGCAGCGTAGACGCGATTCGGATCGCGCGGATCGACCGCAAGTCCGTTAATCTGCTGACCATCGCGCAAACCCAAATGCGTCCAGCTTGCACCGCCGTCAACCGACTTGTAGATGCCGTCGCCGGTTGCAAGATCGGGGCGACGCAGTCCCTCGCCGCTGCCGACGTAGATGATCTGAGGATTTGAAGGCGCGATTGCGATTGCGCCGACCGATCCGCTGGCTTGACCGTCGAAGATCGGTTTCCAAACGCGCCCGTAATCATCGCTCTTCCAAACGCCGCCGTTTACCGACGCCATGTAAAACACATTCGGCTCGCTCGGTACGCCGCTAACCGCAACCGTTCGGCCGCCGCGAAACGGTCCGATCATTCGCCAATGCATCTGCGAGTACATCGATGGCGTGATGGGCGCTGCGCTACCCGGCGCGAAGCAGAGCGCCGTCGTTAGAATGGCAGAAAAGGCGGCGATTACAAACCGATGCGGTGCGGTCACGGGGAACCTCCGGTCTTCAGCGTTTGCTGCGATGTTTTGGCTGGAACGGCGGACCGATCTTCAGCGGGCGGTCGTGTGGTAAGTCTTCATTAACATCTTGACAGCCGATCGGCGTGAAATCACGGCAGTCGTCGGGCCGGCCCTCATACACGCCGCAATAGTACCGGCCCTGGCTGCCTTTGAGAAAGACGCATTGATCGGTGATGTCTTCGGTAACTTTGCGAATCCAGCCGACGTGATATCCATCGGCGGACGGCCGCTTGACGATGTACTCATCGAGCGTATCTTTCTCCGACATTCCGAGATGATTTGCGAGCCGTTTCAAATCCGGCCGGCTGACGAACGGTTCGTATCCGCTGCAGCACTCCGCGCAGCCCGGTGGACAGGCGAGATTCTCAGGTAAATCTTTGAGATGTTTGCGCGAGAGGTCGATGACTCTTCCGATGGCTTTAACAAGCTCGGGGTCCTCGTTGTATTTGTAGATCCATTCACGTTGCACGATCTCGTTGGTATTGTAATAGTGAGTCGTCTTTTGATTGTAGGTGATCGTGATGTGCTCTTCATCGATCTCAATCTCTTTGACATGTTCCATCGGGACGGTGTCAAGGAAGTCCGGATGGGTCGGCTGATGGGTCTCGCGGGTAAAGTTTCGAAGGTTGGTGAGATCGATGGTTTGCATAAGGATGGGAGTTCGCGGCTTCGCGCGGGTCGCCTGGCAAAACGGGATTGGCGGCTCCGGTCCTGAAACGCTGTATGCGTGAGTCAGAAACTGAAGAAAGCGATCGGCGTCGATTTGGGCGGCTCGCATGTAACCGCCGCCGTCGTCCACGCCGACGGCACTGCGCTTGCGCGCCATGAACTCGATATTACCGACCGTTTATTCGATAAGGTCATGCAAGCAATCGGCACCGTCGTTACGGCTGCACTGGGCGATGTGAAAAGCAAGGAGATTGCCGGGATCGGCGTCGGCTCGCCGGGAAATATCGATCCGCGCTCCGGAGCGATTCTCTACTCGCCGAACTTCGGCTGGACAAACGCTCCGCTCGGCAAGCAATTGCGTGCAGCGTTTGACCTGCCGGTCTTCATCGGCAACGATGCACGTTGCGCGACCCTAGGTGAGTGGACGTTCGGAACCGGAAAGGGGACGCAGAACTTTGCGCTGCTGACCCTGGGCACCGGAATCGGCGGCGGAATCGTTGGCGGCGGCAGGTTGCTGATCGGAAATCGAGCCGGCGCCGGCGAGATCGGTCATCATCAGATTCGCCCAACCGACGGCTTCTATTGCAATTGCGGCAAAATCGGCTGCTTTGAAGCTCAGGCCTCCGGCACCGGGCTGATCCGGCATGCATTTGCGCTTGCGCCGTCTTTTCCGCGCAGTACGCTGCTCGACAAACCTCGCGAAAAACTCGGATCGAAAGCCATTCGCAAAGCGGCGCAAGCCGGCGATTTGCACGCGCTTGCGGCCTGGAAAAATTACACGAACGATGTCGCGACGGGTCTAGCCAATATCGTCGCGTTCGTCAACCCCGAGATGATTGCGCTCGGCGGCGGCGTCAGCACCGCCGGCGATTTTTTGCTGGACGGCGTTCGGGCGCGGGTCGATGAGCTAACGACGATGGTGCCGCGCGGGACAACAAAACTCACAATTGCTAAGCTCGGAAATGATGCCGGCTTTATCGGAGCGGCGACGATGGCAATGCGCGGCGGCCTGACCGCGCCGGATGCAAGCTAACACTACGGAGACGGCCGACCCGGCGGTCGCGTTAAAACGGAACTTCGGATACAGCGAGTTTCGTCCGATGCAGCGCGAGATAATCGACGCGGTGCTCGCAGGCGACGACGCGCTGGCGCTACTTCCGACCGGCGGCGGGAAGTCGCTTTGCTTTCAACTTCCGGCGGTGCTGCGATCCGGCCTAACGCTCGTGATCTCACCGCTCATCGCGCTTATGAAAGATCAGACCGATGCACTCAGCGCCAACGGCATCGCAGCCACCTTTCTCAATAGTTCGATTGATTCGCGCGTGGCATCCGATCGACTGCGCGGCTTGGAGATGCACCACTACAAGCTGCTGTA
>JALYVT010000191.1:1036-4325 GCA_030853105.1 Vulcanimicrobiota bacterium | reverse complement strand
ATCCGCCGAACCGCGCAGGTCAAGAACGATCGTCGGAAACGGAATGATGTTCTCGGGAGCGATCAGCGCTTCGCGCGGCATCTCGGCAATCTCATCCAGCGTAAGACTCTCGTAGAGCACGAACGGTCCGGAACCTTCGCGCACCAGCGCGCCCATGTGCGCGGGAAGGCCGAGCGCGTTGCCGATATCTTCGCAGAGGGTGCGCACGTAGGTGCCTTCACTGCAGGCAATCCGCAGTCGCGCGCTGTTGGCCTCGACGCCGAGCAGATCGAGCGCATAGACGGTGATGCTGCGAGACTTGCGTTCCACAACCACGCCTTCGCGCGCTAACTCATACAATCGCTTTCCCTCGTGATGAACCGCGCTGTACATCGGAGGGACTTGCGTGATCTTCCCGACGAATTGTGCAAGCGCGTCATTCAAACGTTTTTCCCAGCCGATCGGAACCTCCGAGATCTGCAAACGCTCCCCAAGTGCATCGCCGGTAGTCGTCGATTGGCCTAACACGAGCGTGCAGACATACGCCTTGCGTTGATCGGTAAGCATCGGAATAAGCCGCGTCGCTTTGCCGATCGCAACCGGTAACACCCCCGCAGCTTGCGGATCGAGCGTGCCCAAGTGGCCGACCGCAATCTTTCGATCGCGAGAATAGAGTCCGTAGATGCGCCGCAGGCGCGCGACGATTTGGGCCGAGGTTGGGCCAGCCGGTTTGAAGACGTTGACGAATCCGAGCATCGCTACGGCCGTGTCGATGTCGGTTTTTTACCCAGGAGCGAGCCGAGCGCGCCCACCAAAATTAAACATACGGCTCCGATCAACGCAATCCGCATTGCAATCGAATTGGCAGCATTCCCGCGGTCGAACGCAAGCAGTATGCCGGTAAGGATCATACCGAGCGCGCCGATCAGCAAATAGATATTTTGTCTTGAACGCGCTGCGCGCAGATACAGGACACCGATCAGCACCGCGATCGCCGGAACGAGATAGGCCACGCGGCCCTCTATAGCCCCTCGGCGACGAGCGCCTCTTCGACTGCCGCAAACGCTCCGGTAAGTGTACCGACAAAGGTCAGCCCGGCAGCGCGGAAATGACCACCCCCACCAAGCCGAGCCGCGGCTGCCTGAACGTTGACGCGGCCTTTACTGCGCAGGCTCACGCGAATTTCGCCGTCGTATGATTTGAAGAGCGCCGAAACTTCGATGCCTTCGATCGAACGTAGGTTGTTGACGATCTCCTCGGTGTCTTCGCCGTCGGCCCCGCACAGCGCAAGCATCGGTTCATCGACATACGAATAGCAGTAGCGTCCGTCGTGCGAGACGACCGCAGCCGTAAGCGCGTGCCCTAAGAGGCGCACCGCCGCCAAGCGTTTGTTGGCAAATATCTCTTCGGTGATCTGCTCTTTATCGGCGCCGCGCTGCATCAACTCGGCCGAAAGCTGCAGGACCTCCGGGGTCGTATTGCTGTGAATGAACCCACCGGTATCGGTCATGATTGTGGTAAGCAGACATGTTGCGATATCGCGATCGATCTCAATCTGTAGCTCACGCAGCAGGTGGATGACGACTGTTCCGGTCGAGCACTCGGTCGGCAGAACGTAATTGAATGCTCCGAAGTGCGAGTTACCCAGGTGATGATCGATATCGAGCATATTCTCGCGCGCGATTGTCGGCAGAAATTCGCCGGCTCGCGAGAAATCGCTCATGTCGCAGAAGACCCACAGTGCATCGGACGGAAAGTTCGGCGGCAGTTCGCGCGAAACGCGATCCGCATCGGGAAGAAACCGCAGATTGCGTGGCACCGCATCTTGTTGAAAGTATGCCACTTGTTTACCAAGTCGCTTTAACGCGATCCCGAGCGCTACACCTGCGCCGAGCGTATCGCCGTCCGGCTTGACATGGCTCACCATGACGAACGCTGTGCGTTTGCGCAGTTCGGCGACTACTTGTTCGGTACTCGAAACGATAAGCGGCTCTGTGTTAATCACTCCGACTCTCCCCCAGCCTGACTAACCGCGCGCGTATCCTCGCGCAGTGTCTTGGTAAGCGCGATCGCGCGTTCGGTCGAGCGATCCTCGACGAAACTCAACTCGGGCGTGTACCGCAGCTTTACTTCGCGCCCGAGCTCGCCGCGCAAAAAGCCGGCCGCGTGCTCCAGTGCATCCATGGTTTGGCGCGCAACGTGCCGGTCTCCGATAATGGAGACAAACACTTTCGCAAAGCGCAGGTCCTGCGTGATCTCGACCCGCGTCACGGTCGTAAACCCCATCCGCGGATCTTTGAGATTTTGCGATATCACCGTTCCCAACACGCGTTGAACCTCGTGATCGATGCGCGCAAGGCGCTGCTGCTTCACGAGGGAACAGCCTCCGGCGCGACGAGTTCGGAGGTGTAGGCTTCGATGACGTCGCCGACTTTGAGGTCTTGGAACTTAGCGACTTGGATGCCGCATTCGAAGTTTTCGGCGACTTCTTTGACGTCTTCTTTGAAACGACGCAGCGATTCAAGTTGACCCTCGAATGCAACCGCCGAATCGCGAAGCACGCGCACCTTGGAGTTGCGGATGATCTTGCCGCTCTGCACGTAGCAGCCGGCGATCGTGCCGATCTTGCTGACTTTGAAGACTTCGCGAACTTCTGCGCGACCCAACGTGATCTCGCGGAATGTCGGCTCGAGCATTCCGAGCATTGCCTTCTTGAGGTCGTTTTCAATTTCGTAGATGACTTGATAGAACCGCAGATCGACTTGGTCGTTGTCGGCCAAGCGTTTTACGGTTTCATCCGGGCGAATATTAAAACCGATCAGCACGGCGTTTGATGCGCTCGCTAAGTTGACATCGTTCGGGGTAATTGCGCCGACACCGGCGTAAATGACCCGAATATCCACTTCAGCGGTTGAGAGGCCTTCGACTCGGGTACGCAGTGCCTCAACCGCGCCTTGACCGTCGGCTTTGATGATGAGGTTGAGCGTTTTGCGGCCCTCAACCGGCATCGACATGAATGTTTCGAGCGAAACTTTCTGGCTGCTGCTGGCGGCGATACGTGTATCGCGACGCTTCACGCTGCGTTTGGCAGCCGCTTCACGCGCCACGCGCTCATCGCTCACGACCATTAGTGTATCGCCGGCCGATGGAACATCCGAGAGTCCCATGATCTCGACCGGAATCGACGGGCCGGCCTTTTTGACTTGCTTGCCCTTGTCGTCTACCAATGCGCGAATCTTTCCGTACGCACCGCCGACGACGACAATGTCGCCGACCCGCAGCGTCCCGTTCTGCACCAGCACGGTTGCAA
>JALYVT010000191.1:0-1026 GCA_030853105.1 Vulcanimicrobiota bacterium | reverse complement strand
GCCTTTGCTCAGCGCAGATTCGATAACCACACCGGTTGCGCGGCGAGTTTTGTTGGCTTTGAGATCGCGAATGTCGGCTTCGAGTAGAACCGTTTCAAGCAGCGAATCAATCCCGTCGCCGGTTCGCGCCGAGACCGGAACCATCTCGATCTTACCGCCCCAGTCGACCGGCTGCAATCCCAAATCCATCAGTTGCTGTTTGACGCGATCGGGCTGCGCATCGGCCTTATCCATCTTGTTGATCGCGACGACGATCGGAACATTGGCAGCCTTGACGTGGCTGATCGCTTCTTTAGTCTGCGGCATCACGCCGTCGTCGGCGGCAACTACCAGAATCGCGACGTCGGCAGATTTTGCGCCGCGCGCACGCATTGCCGTAAACGCCTCGTGACCGGGTGTATCGATAAACGTAATTTTGCGATCGTTCTTTTCAACCGTATATGCGCCGATGCGCTGCGTAATGCCGCCGGCCTCACCTCCGGCGACGTTGGCAGCTCGAATCTTGTCGAGCAGCGAGGTTTTTCCGTGATCGACGTGACCGATGACGGTGACAACCGGCGGGCGCGGCGTCATCATCTCGGGGCGATCTTCTTCTTGCTCGACGCTGACTTCATCGCCCGCTTCTTTGATGACCGCGTTGAATCCGAACTTCTTGGCGACTTGAATTGCAACCGTCGCCGGGATATTCTGATTGATCGTCGCCATCGTGCCCATCTTGATGAGCTCGGAGATGACGTCTTTGGCCGGAACGATCATCGATGTCGCCAGCTCTTGGACCGTCAACAGATCGGGAATCTCGATCGCCTCAAGCTGACGTACTGGAGCCGCAGGTGCGGCATCGACGCGCTTCTTGCGATTGCGCTCTTTTTCGAGCAGCATATCTTTTTCGCGATCTTTTTTCGAAGTTTTATCGTAATCGCGGCCGTGTGCGCCGGGGCGGCCGCTTTGGCTGCCGGAGCTGGGTGTGGGCGCAGATTCGGGCAGAGCGACGCCGGGCCGCGGCGTGAACGGCCTGCCGCCCGGACC
>JALYVT010000190.1:3051-4333 GCA_030853105.1 Vulcanimicrobiota bacterium | reverse complement strand
GGCAGAATCGCCGGAATCGCGCTTTGACTCATGTCATTGAAAATGTGAGCGACTGAGAGCGCCGATATTCCTCGCGGGTCAAGCGGAACGATTGCCAGAGCCATCGCCCCAGTGTCGCATGCAGGCCATCATAAGTCAAATATATAATTTATCTGCTATTGATATGCCATGCCTATGATTGAGTTGAGGCACTTCCGCTACTTTCTGGCGGTTGCGCGACATACGCACTTTACCCGCGCGGCGCAGGAGCTGCAGATCGCGCAACCCGCCCTTTCGCAGCAGATTGCCCAGTTGGAGGCCTTGCTGCAAGTGCAATTGTTCGACCGCAGCAATCGGCGGGTAGCGCTAACCGACGCCGGGTTGGCCCTCCGAGGCCGTGCAGAGCGCATCTTGGCGGAGGTGGACGACACGCTCGAGCAGTTGACCGAATACGCGGGCGGCCTGCGCGGCCGAGTCGTGCTCGGCACCAATCAGTCGCTCTCAGAGTTTACGCTGCCGAAGCTGCTGGGACGTTTTCATACGGAGCATCCGCTAATCGAGATCGCCCTACGCGAGGGCATGGCGGCTGAGATGGTCGCGGGCCTGCGCGATGGATCGTTTGATATGGCGATCGGCGATCTTGGAAGCTCTGAGAAGTTTGACGATCTGCACCTCGAGCCGCTCTATCAAGACGAGCTCACGATCGCGGTCCCTCCAAACCATCGATTTGCCAAGCGCGAACGAGTTGAACTGGGCGAATTGCGTGACGAAAGCTTCGTCGTCTTTAAGCCCGGCTCGGCACTTACGATGACGCTTTTCAATGCGGCGCGCAAGTGCGGCTTCACACCGAAAGTGGCGTTTGAAAGCGCCGACACGCTGACGGTGCGCACACTTGTTTCCGAGGGTTTGGGAGTAACGCTCTTCCCGCGAATAGCGCTTCCGCCAGGACCACCGATCCGGATGATTGCACTCGATTCTCCCGCATTAACACGCACCATTTCACTCGTCTATCGAAACACACCGCTCGGCCCGGCCGCCGCAAAGTTTCTCGCGTTCGTTCGCGAATGCTTCCTCCACCAATGAACGGTCACAACAATGAACCCAAGCCTATCTGCGATTGAAAAGCGAATCATCAGCTGCGCAAAGTGCCCGGAGTTGCGTGCGTATTGCGAGGCGGTCGCGCTTGAGAAGAAGCGGGCTTATCGCGATCAGGTGTATTGGGGAAAGCCGGTTCCGGCGTTCGGTGATCCGCTCGCGCGCGTAATGCTTCTGGGGCTCGCGCCGGGTGCGCACGGCAGTAACC
>JALYVT010000190.1:0-3041 GCA_030853105.1 Vulcanimicrobiota bacterium | reverse complement strand
CGAACGGGCCAACTGCGAAGGGTCGCGACGATGGCCTGCGGCTGCACGACTGCATCATCACCTCGGCAATTCGGTGCGCGCCGCCCGCCAACAAACCAACGCCTCGGCAAATTCGCAATTGCTACCCGTATCTATCCGCCGAGTTTGATGCGTTGCCGCGATTGCAGATCATTATTGCGCTCGGTTCAATCGGGTTCAAAGCCGCACTCGGCCTGCTTGCAGACAAAGGCTTCCAATTTAGTACGTCGAGGCCGAAGTTTGGACATGGCGCGCAGGCTTGCGCAAGCAATGGCAAACGGAAGATTGCTCTCATCAGCTCATTTCACCCCAGTCAACAAAACACCAACACCGGAAAGCTGACCATCGCGATGTTTGATACGATTTTCGAACAAGCGAAGAAGCTGCTCGTCTAAACGGACTACTGAATCGGGTTGCCGCAGAGATCGTAACGGCGCGTGAACCCAAAGTGCCAGGGACGATCGACGAAGCGCGTGTCTTGGCGCGCAGCGCCGTAGCGCTTGGAGATGTCGCGAAGCGCCGCAGCCCGAGCCCGCGCGCTCGGCGTAGACAGAACGGCAATCCGAGCGAGCGAACCGTCAACGTTTGTGCTAATTGCAACCGATGCGCCTTCAATCGTTGCGACAATACTGCTGCATGCAGCAAGCGCGCTCGGTGCCGGCTCCGGCGATGCTGAAGCGGTGTCTTGGGCGGCCGATGCGCATCCGGCCAGCAAAGAGAGCGCTATTGAAATTGCGAGGTGCGGCCGCATGAATCTACCGCTTTGTCGGGGACCATCATGGTTCCGCTCGATTTCTTGAAACTTAGAATGGAGAGCGGCGGCGCGTTGACACCCTCGGGACCATAGTTTTTCTCAAGCCGCAGCAGCGCATCATGGTCCTGCTCGGGATTTCCCGAGCTTTTCACCAGCTTGTAGGCCTGCACAGCTCCGTTTTTAGCGAACAAGATGAAATACTGCGAACCGTGAGCGCCGTGAAGCAATCGCTGGCCGCATGTCCGTGTACGGCTCGCGGCATTCACTCCCGAATGTGCGCAGAAAAGCCCCAGGACCAGGGCGAGTCCCGCTGCAGCGCTCCGAGCGGCCAAAAACTTCATGCCCTTATTCTATCGGCTTTTTTGCGGCGGTGCTTTGCAGCGCCAGATCGCGCAGCAGGGCAGGCGGCACCGCACTTGGTGCGTCCATCATCAAATCGCGCGCGACCTGGTTTTTCGGAAAGGCGGTGACTTCGCGAATATTGGTTTCGCCGCACGCGATCATGACCAGCCGATCGATGCCCAGCGCCATACCGCCGTGCGGCGGTGCGCCGTAATCGAGCGCCTTGACGAAGAATCCGAAGCGATCCGCAATCTGCTCGTCGCTCAACCCGAGCATCTTGAAAATCTTACGCTGAAAATCCGGTTTGTGTATGCGGATCGAGCCGCTGCCTAATTCCCAGCCGTTAAGCACCAGATCATAGTGCTGCGCCCGCATCGAGAGCGGATCGGAATCGAGCAGGTCCCACTGATCGGGGTTCGGGGCGGTAAACGCATGATGAGCGGGCGCGGGTTTGCCCGTCTCCTCATCAACCTCGAACAGCGGAAAATCCGTAACCCAGGCAAATGCAAACTTCTTGGGGTCGCGCAAACCGCAGCGCTCGCCAATCTCGGTGCGCATCCTACCCGCCGCCGTCAGCGCAGCGCTGCGCTCATCGGCGAACAATAAGATTGCATCGCCCGTCTGCGATTCCGTTGCGTCTTTCAGGTTCGCGATCGTCGCATCGTCCAGGAATTTCGCGGCCGAGCTTTTCATGCCGTCGGGCGATAGTGCGATCCAAACCAGACCCTTTGCGCCGTTTTGTTTTGCGAACTCTGTCAATCCGTCGAAGTCGCGGCGCGAGAGCGCACCGCCTCCGGGATAGCACACGGCGACGATTGCACCGCCGGTTTGCAATACCGACTTGAAGACGACGAATTCGGTATGCGCAAATGCCGCGCTGACATCGGTAAGCTCCAACCCGAATCGCAAATCCGGCTTGTCGCTGCCATATGTGGTCATTGCCTGCGCATGCGAGAGTCGCGGGAAGGGTGTCGGCAGCGTGATCCCGATCGCTTGCCGCCAGGTGTGAACGACCGAGCCCTCCATCAGGGCGAGCACATCTTCTTGCGTACAGAAGGACGTTTCAACATCGATTTGGGTGAACTCGGGCTGACGGTCGGCACGCAAATCCTCATCGCGGAAGCAGCGGGCAATCTGCATGTAGCGTCCGAACCCGGCGATCATCAAAATCTGCTTGAGCAACTGCGGCGATTGCGGAAGCGCGTAGAACGAACCCTGATGCAAGCGGCTCGGAACGAGGTAGTCGCGCGCGCCTTCGGGAGTGGATTTAATCAGCAGCGGTGTCTCGATCTCCAAGAAATCACGTTCGTCGAAATAGTCTCGCAGCGCCTTGATGATCTTGTGGCGTATGGTTAGGTTATGCTGCAGCCGCGAGCGTCGAAGATCAAGATAGCGGTACTCCATGCGCAGATTTTCATCGACGTCATCATCGCTATTTACCGAAAATGGCGGCACGAGGGATCGGCTGTGAATCTCCAGCTCATCGACCCCAAGCTCGATCTCGCCGGTCGGCAGTTTCGGATTCTCGGTTCCTGCGGGACGCTTGCGCACCGTGCCGCGCACACGCAAAACGTCCTCATGGCGCAGTGTTTCCGCCTCTTTGAATGCGGGGTGCTGCGGGTCAAACGTGATCTGGGTAATACCGTCGCGGTCGCGCAGATCGACAAAGATTAGACCGCCGTGATCGCGCCGACGATTCACCCAACCGTTCAACTCGGCAGTTGTACCATCGTCTTGCGCGCGCAGTGCGCCGCAACTCCGTCTCATCGTGTATCTCCCAAAGCGTCCTTAATTCCCGAAATATAGTAATACTGCTGCACCAAATCGCGCGCGAACTTCGATGACTCGGCTTGCCGGTCGAAGTATCCGAGTACCCACGGCACGCGCGTAAGCAAACCGTGCAGGCCGAGCGACACCGGCGTCATCC
>JALYVT010000189.1 GCA_030853105.1 Vulcanimicrobiota bacterium | reverse complement strand
CCCGACTCGGTGCAAGCGGAAACGGAATCACCGTCAACGGCTCACAGACTGAAGAAGTTGGAACGCTCACCGCAATCGATTTGGATTCAGCTCCGCAATCGATCACATTAACGTACAACGCTTCGGTTAGGACGATCGCGGTCAACTCGACCGCGCGAATCTTGCTGCGAGATGTGAACACCAGCACAACGCAGCCCGGCACGATGAACGAACTGCACGTTGGCGATTTCGCTCATGTGTTCGTGCGAAAGGACGGCCGCGTCGATCGAATCGTCGATGAGTTCGGCTCTCGCCAGGGTTCGGTCGCTGCGATTACGTCGTCGCAGGTCGTGTTGAATGACGGACATGTTATCACGCCCGACTCCGAGAGCGCGATCTCGCTAAACGGTCAAGTTGCAACCCTGAGTGACCTGAAGGTCGGCGACTCGGTGATGGTGCGCTATAACATCGACAGCAATGAGATTCGCCAAATTGCAGCAACTCGCGCATCAACTGGAACGCCGCCGCCCGCGGGCGCCGTGCAGATCGCCGCAATCGAGCTTGACACTTCGCGTCCGTTGCGGGCCGGCGAGTCGTTCTCGGTGACGATGCGCGGAACCGCAGGCGGCTCCGCGGCTTATGACATCGGTCCGTATTTTGAAGGCTTACCGATGCATGAAGATTCACCGGGTGTCTATCGCGCTCGGTACACAATTCCGGGCGGCGTAAACTTTGCCGATGTCCCGGTGTTCGGACACCTCAACGTCCGTGGAACCGATGCTCCTAGGGCGCAATCGCGCACCGAAGTTTCGGCCTCCAGTTCAGCGCCCGGAATCACCGATTTCGCACCGGAAAATGGGAGCGTCGTCAACAATCCGCGACCGGGTATCTATGCCACGTTTACAACCGACGCGGTTGGAGTCGATCGCTCCAGCATTCGGCTCATTGTAAACAATCGCGACGTGACAGCCGATTGCGTGCGCACCGATAAGTTTATCGAGTATACGCCGGGTCGAACCTACCCCGACGGTTTGGTGCAAGTGACTGTTCGAGTTGCCGACTTAGCCGGGAATACCGCTACCCGTAGCTGGAACTTCACCATAAAGTCGAAAGGGAGTTTCTAATGACATTCGCACGTGTGACCGCCGCCCTGCTGTTGACGATCGTCGGCTTCGTAGGATGTTCCGGGGGTACGACGAGCACCAGCGGATCGACGAGCGGCGCGACGCTGGTAGTCGCCCGCGTAAAAGATGCCGTCACGCTAGACCCGGCAGTTGCAACCGACGGACTATCGCTCAATCTGACACAAGAAGTGCTCAAAGGGCTGGTGCAGTTTAAGCCCGGATCATTCGACGTTGAGCCGGCAATAGCGTCGCGCTGGACGATGAGCCCCGATGGCAAGACCTGGACGTTCACGCTAAAACCCGGCTTGCGATTCTCCGACGGCACGCCGGTCAATGCCGAATCGGTAAAGTTCAACTTCGATCGCTGGCGACTGGTGAGCAATCCGTATCATGGCAATTTCGTATACGGCTATTACGCTGACATGTTCGGCGGATTCCCCGGCCTCGTCAGCAATGTAAAAACCCACGGAGCAAACACGGTCGTGCTGCAATTGGCGCGAGCGTTCGGGCCTTTCTTGCGTGATTTGGCGATGCCGTCGTTTGCAATCGGCTCTCCCGATGCCTTGCGCAAGGATGAGCAGGGCTTCGCGCAGCGGCCAGTAGGTTATGGGCCGTATACGTTTACGGAATGGGTGAAAGACGATCATATCACGCTGCAGGCGAACCCAACCTGGCAAGGGACGAAACCGACGTACCAAACGGTCATCATTCGGGATTTAGCCGACCCGTCGACTGCGGTGCTGTCGCTGCAAAAAGGCGACATCGACATCTTGACCGATCCGGGGCGTGACGACGCAAAGCGGCTTGCCGCCCAATCCGGCATCACAGTCTATCAGCAGCCGTCGAACAACCTGATGTATATGGCGATGAACATCGAGAAATCGCCGTTCGAAAAACTCGCGGTGCGCCAAGCCATCGCCTACGCGGTCAATCTGCCGGCAATTGTGAAGGCGTTTTACGACGGCGGTGGGATGGTCGCGAACAACTGGACGCCGCCCTCGATATTGGGCGAAAACTCCGCGGTAAAAGCCTACCCCTACGATCCCGCTAAAGCCAAACAGCTGCTGGCGAAAGCCGGCCTGCCCAACGGGTTCTCAAGTCAGCTGTTTTACACGACCGCCCCGCGCCCGTATATGCCCGAACCGCAGCGCACCGCCGAGGCGATCCAAGCCGACCTTAAGAAAGTCGGGATCAACCTGACGCTCGAGCCGTTTGAGTGGGGCGTATTCTTAGACAAGATCCGCAATGGTGAACATCCGATGTGCTTAATCGGCTGGAGCGGCGACAACGGCGACCCGGATGACTTTATGTATCCGCTGCTCGACCGGGATAGCGCGCACAAACCGACCGCGCAGAATTACTCTTTTTGGCGCGATCCGAACTTCCACAACCTGATGCTCGCCGGTCAGGCGACCATTAACGATGCGCAGCGCGCATCGATCTATCGTCAGGCGAACGCGCTGATTCACGCGCAAGTACCGGCGCTCGCTATGGTTCACACCACCGTCCCGATCGCAATGAAATCCTCGATCACCGGATTCGATCCCAATCCCGACACCCACATCAGCTTCGAACTCCTCAAGCCAAAGAGCTAGGCGTGGACGACGATTGCATCTTCTGCAAGATCATCGCCGGTGAGATTCCGGCCCAATTTGCGCATCGTGATGATGATATGGTCGCAATTGTCGATGCGCATCCGGTTGCGCCGAAACATTTGCTGGTAATGCCGGTCAAACATGTTGCAAATCTCTCGTCGTTCGTCGGCTGGGAGCAGCCCGAACTGGTTGCAAAGTTGTTCAGCATCGCCGGACAACTCGGAAGAGAACAAGATGCACGAGGCTACCGCGTGGTCGTCAATGAGGGTCCGCTAGGTGGGCAGACGGTCGATCATCTGCACGTTCACGTGTTGTCAGGCCGACAAATGACCTGGCCTCCCGGTTAGATTTGGCGAACAGGGCTGTCGAAGGGCACAGTTGAGCGACCGCTGTAACAGTAGCCGCTAATCCCGCGTTGTGGCAGTAATGAAACGATTGGCGTGCAAGGTTTTAGTCTTGCTCGGCGTGGCGGTTGGTTTTGTACTGCTGGGCGCAAACGCAGTGGAAGACCAGGTGTACATCTACACCACGAGCGCCTCGATCTTTACGCCCGGGCACGCGGTTACGCCGACATTCCAGGTTTATGGTGACCAACCGCTACGGGACGCTCCGTTGAATGTGAAACTGTACGCTGCTTCGCCCGACGAGGCACTTGCGATAACCAAAGATTCAAAGCCGAAACCGAATCTTCGCCTACTGCGCTCTTTTGAGACCAGCGATTCCCTCAAGGGTGATCCACGCACAAGGGTCGCGAATTTGGGAGCGCTGCCCATCGGCTATTACCAGGTCGTTGCCTCGATCGGTAAGAGTTCTGCCTCCGAGCTCATCGATGTGAGTACGCTGGGAATTGTGGTCAATACGGCCGGCGGTGTGTCGAGCGCCTACGCGGTTGACCTGCGTTCAATGAATCGCCACGCCGGACCGACGTGGTTTCATACGGTCGGCTCTGCTCCTGCGGAACGGCAATTTGCACCGATCAGGGCTGATGCCGATGCGATTGGTCGGGTCGCGAATGTGCCCGCGGGTTACATTGTTGCGACGACCGCGGACGGCTCGCAAACGATCCAATCAACCTACAGCTATGCGAGGCCGGCGGAGTCGGGTTTTGTGCAGACCGATCGGCCGATCTATCGTCCCGGTACCACAATCGATCTGCGGGCCATTTTGCGCGGCGGCGAAATCGGCGGCTATGCTATTCCGAAGGGCACGGCGCGCATTGTGGTCACGGGGCCGAACGGCATCGTACTCTTGAATACGCGCGCTCCCATCAGTTCGTTCGGAACGGTTGCCGCAACCGCACAGATTCCGGATGATGCGCCGCTGGGATATTACGAAATCAGCATCGACAAATCCATCGGCGGCTCCGTACAGGTTCAGGCGTACAAAAAGCCCGAATATGCCATCGACTTTGCGCCGACCAAACCATTCATCGTAGGCGGCGACCCAGCTGACTTCAAACTGTCGGCAAAATATTTCTTTGGAAGGCCGGCTGCCGGGTTGCATCTGCACTATGTCGCGTACAAACAGCGGTATGGGATCCGGCCGTATAGCCCTTATCCAATCGAATACGGGTGGTATCAAATCCCAAGAGTAAAGATTGCCGAGGGTGACTTTATCACCGGAGCGGATGGCAGCAACGAAGTCGCGATCGATACG
>JALYVT010000032.1 GCA_030853105.1 Vulcanimicrobiota bacterium | reverse complement strand
TATACCTCCGCCGTCGGCTCGCTCAGGAGCTTTCGTAGATGTTCTTTTGCCCGAAATAGGTGCGTTTTCACCGTTCCGATCGGGAGTTTGAGGACTGCGGCAATCTCGTCGTACTGCTTGCCTTGCAGGTGATAGAGCGTGATCACCGTTCGATATTTTTCGGGAAGAGCGTCGATTGCCGCCCGCAGCCGAAACGCTTCGTCGCCGGCGATTGCCTGGCTCTCCGGTCCCGGAGTGCTGTCGGCCCGTTCGGGGAACTCTTCATTACTATAACGCTTTCGGCGAGCCAAACGATCGCAGCAGGCGTGATAGGTGATCGAAAATATCCAAGTCGAAAACTTCGCTCCCGGCTTAAATGTGCGCAGACTGCGAAAGGCTTTGAAGAATGCTTCCTGGGCGACATCTCGCGCCTCCTCGCCGTCACGCATCGTGCGGTAGGCCAGATGATAGACGGCGCGGTCGTACCGCTCCACCAGGATGCCGAACGCCTCGGACTGCCCCGCGAGCGTCCGCATTACCAGCACCTGGTCCTCCACGGAGCCGCCCGGCGAGATCACGACGGGAGCCTCCAGCAACGCTGCTGCCACCTTTTAGCTACGCGCTCCCCGAGCGGTTGTTTCACTCAGGAGCGCCGGCCCGAGCGATGAAACAACCGCCGGGCTGGGGCGTATTTGGGACAGACGCAACAACGGAGGCGCAAAACACTATGATGCTGATTCTCGATAATCGCGGACCCTTCACTCGAATTCCGGTTCGGACCGGTGCCCGCACAACCTTTGAAGGCTGGGGGCCCCGGATCTAATGCAAGCTTCACGAACGAGTATCGTCGCGGTCCTGATAGCCGTGGAACTCGCGCTGATCTCAATTGCGATCTACTCCGTCAGCGGCGCAACGCCCGTTATTGCACGCGGTATATCGTTTAGTGGGATGCACCGCGACAGCTTCGTCGCACAGCCGATCGCTCCGATTCAGGTTGGAGCGAGCGCGCACGTTGTCGTTCGCGATCCGGACTCGCGGGTAGTGGTCAACGCCTCGAATGATGGACTGGTACATGTCGTTGATAAAACTAGTGTCGTCGGCGCCGTTTGGGGGCGGGAACAGATCGCACAGGTGCGTGTCTCGCACATCGCCGATGGCCTGCTGATTGAACGCAGCGGTTCGGGCGACGGTGGATTCCACTTTCTCTTCGGCGGCAGCCCACAGCGGCGGATCGAGATTTCGGTACCGTCGGATGCAAGCGTAGAGATTCAAAAGAGTTCCGGCGCGGACGTGAGTGATTTGAACGGAGCGGTAACCGTGCGCTCCCAAGACGGCCACATCACGCTCGCCAATCTGCGCGGCGCGGTTGACGCGGCAAGCAGCGACGGATATGTTGAAGCCAGCGCAGTTCACAGCCCGTCGCTTACCATCGCAAGCGATGACGGACATCTGGGCCTGCATGATATCAGCGTTGCGACGTTAAACGCGCATACCGATGACGGGCACGTCACCGCCGAAAATGTTACGGTCGCCGGCTCGTCGCCGACCGCGGCGATTCATACCGGCGACGGATCGATTCAATTTAGGGGTTCGCTCGCGGCCGGCGGCCGATATACGATCGGCAGCGGCGACGGCCGCATTGAAGTCGGTCTGCCCGACAATAGCAATCTGTCGGTGAGCGCTCACACGTCTGATGGAGAGATCCACGCAAACGGCAATTTCAGAAGCAATGATAATGGCGCGAACGGTTCCTTCAAGTTTGGAGACGGCTCCGGCACGCTGGAGGTCTCTTCCCAAGACGGTTCGATCACGATCAACACGAACGGAGCGATATAATAATGGACAACAACGTAGTCCCGGTTTTCTTGTTCTTCTTTCTGTTCGGGCTTCCGATCATTGGATTGATCGTAAACCGCGCGCTCTCCCACAATGAGCGTATGCAGATGATTCGGATGGGAATGCAGCCGCCGCCGGATCCGCGCGCATTTCGACGCGCGGCGCGGCGCGGATGGAACCCCGATCCCGCGCAAATGGGCATGGGCAACTTTCAGCCCGGAGCGTATGGCTACGATCCGTATTTCTCCGCGCAGCGTCAACTGCGCAAAGGCATCACCTTGGCGATGGTCGGGCTTGCGCTCCTGATCGGACTGTCGTTCATCGGCTACAACAATGGGAGTGTGCGGCCGGGACCGTGGCTACTCGGCGGATTGATCCCGCTGTTCATTGGGATCGCGCAGGTCATCATCGCCGTTCTTTCGGGCGCCGTACTCGGAACGCCGCACACAATGACACCGCCGCCGGGTCCGACGCCGCAAGCACCGCAGGGCTCACCGTTTACGAGCGCAGCATCCGGCGCGCCACCGCCGACCGGTCCGCCGTACGGCTGGCGCCCGGGCGCTGCACCCGAGTTAGAGCGGCCGGCGCAACCACCCGATTACAAGTAAGAACGGCGCGAGATACGGGTGAGACAAAAGTCGGGAAAACACAAAAGCCGTCGGTTGGAACCGGCGGCTTTTAGTGTGTAGGTTTCCCTTGTTTAGGAAGGGTCACTTGCAGTGAACCAGAGCAATCGCCCATCCAGCCGCAGTTCTCGTCCGGACGAGATAACCGTCCGAGGTGCGATCGTAAACCTGGTAGCCCGCTCTTAGCGCGTCAGCTAGCGATCTGAAGATCATGAGACCTGCCATTTTTTGTGGACCCTCCTTTCTTGTTCTTGTACTCTCTATAACGGTCAACCGGGTGCCAAGGTTCAGTCTAGCGGCCGCATTTGAGATAAATATTTGGTTACAGCGGCGGTGTCGATTTGGTTAAGGAGCCGGCGGCCTTTTCGAGAAGCAAGGGGTTCATGTCGGTGACTCTCCCGGAGCCTTGCGTGCATAGTACCATAGTGTTGGACAGATGTGAACTTTCACCGGGAATTATTCTCCTTGGTTTACACGCGCCGCAGCTTGCGCGCGTGACGTTTCCGGGCCATTTTTTGATGGCGATTCCACCGAGCGGCGAGCGCGCGGCGACCGCGCTCGGTATCTATGAAGCCCATGGCGACCGAGTCAGTATTCTGTTTGTGGAGTGCGGCTCGCGCACGCGCGAACTCGCGGAGTTGCACGTCGGCGGTCGATTGGATGTGATCGCGCCGCTCGGCAATGGGTTCGATTTGAGCGGCGATTCGCGCGACGTCGCGATTGTGGCCGGCGGCGTCGGCATCGCATCGCTGCTTTTACCGGCGCTTGCGTTGCTTGCGCGCGACGCGCGCGTTCGGCTCTATTATGGCGCACGGACGCAAGCGCTGCTTGTCGAGTGTGATCGGTTTGCCGATTCCGGATGCGAGGTCTGGTGTGCGACTGATGACGGTAGCCGGGGTCATCATGGATACGTCACCGATTTGTTGGCTCAAACAACGGAGTTGCCGGATTTGATTTTGGGCTGCGGTCCGACTCCGATGCTGCGGACGCTCGCCGAGGTTGCAGCGCAACGGCATGTGCCGGCGCAGCTGTCGTTGGAAGAGACGTTCGCGTGCGGAGTCGGCGGATGCTGGGGGTGCGTGGTGCCGCTCGATCGGCGCAGCGCGCAGGCGCCGAAGTTTCCCGATGCGCCGCCTGCTGAAGCCGATTTCGTTTACGCGCGAATATGTAAAGAAGGGCCGGTGTTTTTGGCGCACGAGCTGCGATGGTAGACCTTGGCGTAAAGATCGGAAAACTCGATCTGCGTTACCCAACGCTGATGGGCAGCGGATGCTACGGTTCGGGTGAAGAGTTCGGTGCGTTTATCGACCTTGCGCAGATCGGCGGGGTTGTTCTTAAAAGTGTTACCCGGCATCCGCGTTTGGGTAACCCAACGCCGCGATTAGTCAGTACGCCGGCTGGAATGTTGAACGCAATCGGTCTGCAGAATCCGGGTATCGACTGGTATCTCGATCACGAGGTGGTAAAGTTTGCGGACCGGCCGTGTACGATCATCGGCAGCGTCGCTGGTTTCGCTGTTGACGATTATGGTTACGTTACCGAAAAACTTGCGGCGCGACCCGAAATTGCGGCGATCGAGATCAATATCTCTTGTCCGAATGTGGCTTCGGAAGGGCAGACGTTCGCGTGCGATTCGAAGCTGACCGCCAACGTTGTGAAGTTGGCGCGCGATGTTACCGACAAGACCCTCATCGTGAAGCTCTCGCCCAACGTCACCGATATTGGGGCCATCGCGCACGAAGCGCAGAGCGCCGGAGCGGACGCGCTGGCGGTAATCAACACCGTTCGCGGTATGGCAATCGACGTGGATCGCTGGAGGCCGCGCTTGGGAAACGTTACCGGCGGTTTATCCGGGCCCGCGATTCGGCCGATCGCGGTACTCGCGGTTTACGAAGTTGCTCGCGCGGTGACCATTCCTATCATCGGACAAGGCGGAATCGAAACGGTCACCGATGCGCTTGAGTTTTTTCTGGCGGGTGCTCGCGCGATTTCAATTGGAACGGCGAACTTCACCGACCCGCGAATTCCGCTGCGGATCGTTGACGGGCTAACCGAATACTTATCGCAGCGCGGACTTCGCTGCCTAGACGACATCATCGGAAAGGCCAATCAGGGATTTGCCGATCCACATCAATACGAAGGAGACGAAGGTTGAGCGCCCTGATTGTTGCCCTGGATGTCGAGCGTCCCGAGCAAGCCGAAAGCCTGATCGATCGACTCTATGAGTTGGATGTCATCTTTAAGGTCGGGTTGGAGTCGCTGTACGGGTACGGGCAACGGGTGCTCACCTACCTGCAGGCGCGCGATGTGCGGTATTTTGTGGACGCGAAGCTGCACGATATTCCACGCACGGTCGGAGCGGCGATCCGCGCACTCGTGCAGCCGGGGACGCACATCATCAACGTTCATGCGCTGGGTGGCGATGAGATGATGCGTGCCGCGGTTGAATCGGCGCAGGAGCGCGCGAGTGAACTCGGCTTGTCAGTGCCCCATATCTTCGCGGTCACGATTCTCACCAGCATCGCCGCGGGCGACTTGAACGAACTCGGGTTGCAGGGCGGTCCGGGCGAAAACGCGATTCGGCTCGCGGCCTTAGCGCGCGACGCCGGGTGTTCAGGGGTGGTCTGCAGCGCACACGAAGTTTTCGATCTCAAGCAGTTTTTCGGTGTTGATTTCCTGACGTTGACGCCCGGGATTCGTCCATCCGGCAGTCCACATGCCGATCAAAAGCGGGTGATGACCCCAGCACAAGCGGTCGCTGCCGGCTCCGATTATCTGGTTGTCGGCCGGCCGATTACGCAAGCCGAGGACCCGCTCGAAGCGGCGAAAGCCATTCTCAACGAGATGCGCGCACATGGCTGATCTTCTCGAAGAGCTGCAACTGCGGGGAGCCATTCTCGAAGGGCACTTCAAATTGAGCTCCGGGCGGCACAGCAATCGCTTCATTCAAAAATTTCGGATACTGGAAGACCCATCGATCGTTGAAGTGTTGGCGCGCGAGATCGCGACATTTTTTTCCAATCAGCATCCGAGCATCGTGGTGAGTGCCGCCGTAGGCGGCATCATTCTCGGGTACGAAGTTGCGCGCGCGCTGGGAACCAAAGCGATCTTTATTGAGAAGGAGAATGGGGTTGCGCGCTTGCGCCGCAGCTTCGAACTTGCGCCCACCGATCGCGTGCTGGTGGTGGAGGACGTCGTAACCACCGGCCTTTCGGTGCGCGAGGTGCTGGAGGTTGTGCGCGCTCGGGATGCGCAGGTGATCGGCGTCGGTGTGGTCGTGCAGCGAGGATCGGCCGATTTCGGGATTGCGACGCATGCGCTGCTCGATCTTCCGATAGACTCGTACGAACCGCAGGAGTGTCCGCAGTGCTCGCGCGGGGAAGCGATTACCGATCCGGGATCACGGCGAGCATGATCAGCATTCGCGCGGGCGGCCCGCACGATCGCGCGTTTGTCGATGAATTGGGAAAGCGAACGCTTCCCGACAGCGTTGCGGCCTTTCGCTATCGCAATCAGGCGATGATTGATATTAGCTACGAACGGCTACTCGAGATCGTCTTCGCGCAATCGCATGTATTCCTGATTGCCGAACAGACCGATGCGCAATCGGCGGTTCCCGTCGGCTTTGCGCTTATGCTCGATACCCTGCCCGACGAGGTCACGCTCATGCCTCAGGGATTCGTCGCCTATATGGCAGTCGAACCGCGCTTTCGCCGGTCAGGCACGGCCGCAAAACTACTGGCGGCGCTTGAAGATGAGGCCCGGACGCGCGGTCTGCCGTATATGGGCCTAATGGTGACCGAAGAGAACGTCGCCGCGCTCTCCCTGTACGAAGACGCGGGCTATCTTACCGAACGGCGGCTGATGTGCAAAACTCTGTGAATACCGGCCTGAATTGGCCTCGAATGCTGCGTTGGCTCGGCGTAGCAGTGCTGGTAATTTTGGCGCTCTGGTTTGCCGCGCATATTCCACGCACGGTCGCAATCTTCGTAATTGCGGCGTTTGTGGCATTCGGCGTTCAGCCGATCGTCGTTCACTTGGAGAAGCGCCGGGTTCCCAGGCCGCTCGCGATCGCGTTTGTGTTTTTGGGGCTGATCCTGGCGATTACGATCGGCGTCTTGGTCGTCGTTCCCATCGCGATCGTTCAAACGCAGGTGTTGGTCGCCGACGGCCCCGGCTATGTTCAGTCGGCGCAGTCCTGGATAAACCACGCCGAGAGCGTCTTTAAAGCGCACTCCGTATCGGCGAATTTACCGAGCAGTGTCGTCGACATTCCGCAGCTTGCCTGGGCGAAGCTGGGAGCGTACGTCACCGGCGTGGTCGCATCGCTCGGCGCGCTCGTGCTCAATGTTGCGACCGGATTCTTTGTTGCGCTCTCGGCGCTGATTCTCTCGGTGTTCTTTCTGCTGCAGAGTAAACAAGTCGCCGATGGTTTCGCATCAATGTTTCCGCCGAACCGCCGTGAGACCGCGCGACAACTCGCAACCGAGATTACCGAGGTATTCGGGGGCTACATCTCCGGCCAAGTCATCGTGAGCACGATTACGGGCGTGGTCGTTGGCGTTTTGAGCGCTGCGATTGGGTTTAAGTACGCGCTGATTCTCGGAATAATCACGGCAGTGGCTTATTCGATTCCGATCTTGGGGATGATCGTCGCCGAGGGATTCGCAGCGCTCATCTGTCTGCCGCAGGGAATCTGGATGGTGATCTGGGTTCAGGTCATTATGTTCGGAATGGCGCGGGTGAGCGACAATGTGCTGGTCCCGAAGATCATGGGCAACAGCGTCGGCGTCTCACCGATCGGCGTAATGTTCGCGGTCTTTGCAGGCGGCGAGTTATTTGGACTTCCGGGATTGATTCTGGGTATTCCGGCGGCTGCGCTCATCAAACTGCTCTGGAAGTACTTTGCCATGCCCGCAATACATGGCCGCATCATTGCGGCCGATGAGTCAACGCCGCTCCCCGAACAACCGCCGACACCGCAGATCGAAATCGCCCGTCAATAAAAGCGTGAACCGGCGACTTACATCGCGTCGGGCGCGCTGACTCCAACCAGCGCCAGGACTTGGGCGAGGATGTTCTTGGTTGCCGACGCCAATGCTAAACGCGCGATCCGTAACTCGCGATCTTCGGTCAGTATTTTGCACTCCGTATAAAACTGGTGGAAATCAGCGGCAACATCGCGCGCGTAACGCGTGAGTCGATGCGGGGCGAGATGTTCGACGGCGTTAGCGGCCGCTTTTGGTAGCTCGGCCAAGCGCCGTATCAACGCGAGTTCGGCGGGATTCGTCAGCCCGCGTAAGGACACTGCAGTTGCTGCGCTTGCGATCGCGGTATCGTCCGGTCCGGCGTTCTTGAACACCGATGCGATACGCGCATGTCCGTACTGCACATAGTAAACCGGATTGTCGTGGGTTTTCGTTTTGGCGAGAGCCAGATCGAATGTGAGCGGAGATTCGGGCGCGAGCATTACAAAGAAAAAGCGCGCCGCGTCAACCCCGACCTCATCGATGATCTCATCGAGTGTGACGATGTGCCCGGCGCGTTTGCTCATTGCGACCTGCTCGCTGCTGCGCATAAGCGTGATCTGCTGCGCGATCAAGACCTCAAGATGGCCTTTGTACCCGAGCGCCTCCGCCAGACCCTGAAGCCGGCCGATGTAGCCGTGATGATCCGGGCCCAAGATATCGATTACACGGTCCGAGCGTTTGAGTTTGTCGTAGTGATAGGCGACGTCGGGCGCTAAATACGTCGGCCGCCCGTCGGCGCGCACGAGGACGCGATCCTTGTCATCGCCGAATTGGGTCGCGCGAAAGAAAAGCGCGCCGTCTTTCCGGTAGGTCGTGCCGGTGTCGGCCAGATGCTGCAGCCCGGCCGCAAGTCGGCCGTCATCGTGAAGCTGTTTTTCACTCTGCCACAGGTCGAATGTAACCCCGAATCGCTCGACGGTCTTGCGCTGGTCGGCGATCAGCGCATCTTTGCCGACTGTTGAAAAATGCGGCATCCACTCCGATTGTGGACGTTCGCACCAGAGCTCACCGTCGGCGGCTGCGATCTGCGCGGCGATCGGCAACAGATAATCACCCGGATAGCCATTTTCGGGAAACGGATGCGCCGGATCGACAAGCTGCCGGTAGCGCGCGTACAGTGAGGCGCCAAGGGTTTCCAACTGGCTGCCGGCGTCGTTGCTAATCCATTCCGTAAACACATCGTACCCGCAGAAGCGCATGGCACTTGCAAGGGTTGCCCCGATTGAAAGTGTGCGCCCTTGTACCACCACCAGCGGACCGGTCGGATTGGCGCTGCCGAACTCGAGCGAGATGCGCGTTCCGTTGGGCGCGGCTTGCCCGAAGTTCGTGCCGTCAGTGAGCATCTGCGCAAGTGCAGCCTGCCAAGCTGCGGGCGCGAGGCGAAGATTGATAAACCCGGCGGTTGCGGTAATTTGCGCAAACGCGGTCTGCAGGTGTGGATGATGCCCAGCCAAGTCATCGATGAGCATCGCTGCAACGTCTTGGGGCGAGCGTTTCGCGATGCGCGCGAGTGAAAAAGCCGCGTTGGTTGAGAAATCACCAAACTCCGGCCGTCGCGGGGCTTCGAACGCAATCTCGGCAGTCGGCGCATCTGGAAAGCGTGATGCGATTGCGGACGCTAACGCAGCGCCGAAGAGTTGCAGGACATCCTGTGGTAAGCGCTGTGCGTCAGTGGTGATAGGGTTCATTGCGTGCGATCTTCGCCGCGCGATAGAGTTGTTCCAGCACGAGCATCCGAGCCCACTCGTGCAGGAGCGTCAACTCCGAGAGCGACCACAGAAACGAAGCCCGCGCAACCAGACTCGGATCGGCGCCGTATGTTCCGGCAACGAGGATTGTTAGCCGCGATGCGCCGCTGCGAGCGACCTCGTCCAATTGGCGGCTTAGCGCGATGCTGCTGCGCTGCAATCCGGCGCGATCCAGCAGCCAGACCCGATCGTCGGGCGCGAGCAGTTTGAGGATCCGCTGCGCTTCCGTTCGCATCGCCTGCTGCGGACTGCCTCCGTCCGCCGCCTTAACTTCAATCTCTTCGAGCGAATAGTACGGCTGCATGCGTTTGCGAAAGTCCTCGCAGGCTTCGCGCACATACGATTCACGAATTTTTCCGACGCCAATCAGTCGAAGCTGCACCGCGCGACTATAGCGAACTCCGCAGGTTCGTGCAAGCGTAACGCGCGCCGGGTCGCTGTTCGATGTGACCGCTGAGTTCTAGGCGGGTGAGTGCGGCCAGCAGTTGGGGCGCCGTAATCGACGTAAGAGCGATAAGGTGATTGAAGTCGGCCTCTCCCTGAGTCAGCGTCGTCCAAACCACGAGTTCGAGTGGATCGAGCAGCGGCGCGAGCGGCAGACGAGGTTGATCGGGTTCGGTTGCGATTCGAAGCTCTTCGAGAACGTCGCGCGCATCGCGAACCAGGGTCGCGCCGTCGCGGATCAGAGCCAGGCAGCCGGCAACGCTGGGCCGTTCGACGTCGCCCGGCATCGCCATCACCGGAATTCGGCCGGCCGCCCAACTCGCCGTATTGAGCGCGCCGCTTCGCGCGGGGGCCTCAACCACCACGACGGCATCAGCCAGTGCGGCCACAACTCCGTTTCGCTCCAAAAATTGGTAGGGCATTGCCGGGCGGTCCGGCGGGTAGGGTGAGAGCACGGCACCACTCGCTGCGAGGATTCTCGCGCACAGCCCAGCGTTGCGCGCCGGGAAGAAGCGCCGGTGCCCGCCTCCGAGGACGGCGACGGTCGGCCCGCTAGCCGAGAGGGCGCCCTCGTGGGCGGCGGCATCGATCCCGAGCGCGAGCCCGGAGAGAATGGTGATGCCCCGGGCACCGAGATCGGCGGCCAGCACATGGGCGCAGCGTCGCCCTTGGGCGCTGGCTGCCCTGGTTCCGACGATTGCCACCGTGATTGCCGAGAGACTCTTAAGCTCACCGCAGACATACAGACCGGGGCAGCCGATCGGGCTGGAACGTGAACCCCGAAGGTGCTCGATGGCGTCAGCCGGGACGAACTCCGGGGAAAGCTCGGGCATATCGACCATTCACGCTCGGAGCAGCCGCCCGCAAGAGGGGAAACGCAGGCGGCTCTGGGAATACTCCGCCCCAACCAAGGGCGGTTCGCTATTCGGCGCACCCCGGCCGTGGGCACATTTTCGGAGGAGACTAACCGTGGCATCTCAAGCGTACTGTGTAAAGTGCAAGACCAAGCGTGATATGAAAGACGCCGTTCAAATCACCATGAAAAACGGCCGTCCGGCAACCGAGGGCAAGTGCCCGGAGTGCGGGACCAAAATGTTCAAGATCGGCGCCGCATAACAAGACCGACCTCCGCGCGGGTAGCCATTTTTTGCAATCGTAGGGATTGTGGTCTATACTAGGGAGACCCACATTATGTGGGTCTTCCGGCATATAAGGGGTCGCCGCTGATCTGTCCGACCTGTCGCAAGAGTGAGACTCGCGTAGTCGACTCGCGCGACGACGAAACCGTCGTTCGGCGCCGCCGTGAGTGCCTGGTGTGCAAGCATCGGTTCACCACCTACGAGCGGATGGAAGCCCCGCGCCTGTTTGTCGTCAAAAAAGACGGCCGCCGCGAGCAGTTTAACCGCGAGAAGATTCTTTCTGGATTGCGGCGCGCACTTGAGAAGCGGCCGATCTCCGAAAATCAAATGGAAGCAGTGGCCGCCGATCTCGAACGCGATCTTTTTGCGCGCGGCGAGAGCGAAGTTCGAGCGACACTGATCGGCGAGAAACTGATGGAAGCCCTCAAAGGTCTCGATCAGGTTGCCTACATCCGATTTGCCAGCGTCTATCGCTCATTTCGGGATGTGGAGAGTTTTCAGGAAGAGTTGGCAACGCTGCTCTCAAAATGAGCAGCGCCCATGGCTACATCTCTTTCGGTCGCGCTCCAACAGCTGCCCAGCGGAGAAGGCCTTCCGCTGCCGGCATATATGACCGAGAATGCCGCCGGTGCCGATATCTATGCGGCGATCTCGGAGGAGCTTACACTCTTGCCGGGCGGTCGCGCACTCGTGCCGACGGGTTTTGCAATTGCCGTGCCGGACGGGTATGAAGCCCAGATTCGTCCTCGCAGCGGCCTTGCGATCAAATACGGAGTAACCTGTTTGAATTCGCCGGGGACGATCGATTCCGACTATCGGGGGCCGGTCAACGTCATTCTTGCAAACCTCGGTACCGAACCGTTCGTGATCCGGCGCGGCGATCGGATCGCACAGCTGATTGTCGCGCCGATTGTTCGTGCGGATTTTCAGCGCGTTGATGAACTGGATTCAACCGCTCGAGCGCACGGCGGTTTCGGGAGCACGGGAGCAGCGTGAAAGTTTACATCGTCGGAGCGGGTGCGGTCGGTACGTACCTCGGCAATCTCCTAAGTTCGATCAATGTGGAGGTAACCTACGCGCCGCGCGAACTCGAAGCGGTGACTGAAGTTGACGCCGACGTCGCAATCATCGCGGTGAAAACCTACGACACCGAGGCCGCAATAGAAACGCTACGCAAAGCCCTGCGCTTTCCCGAAAAGTGCGTCATCGTCTGCCCGCAAAACGGGGTCGGTAACGAAGAGAAATTGGCCGCCGCATTCGGCGCTGAAAGTGTAGTCGCAGCGGCGTTAACGGTTCCGGTCGATCGCGATCGCAACGGACACGGAACCGCCGCCAAAGACGGCGGAATTGCGTTTGCTCCGGTCGGGAAGGCCGCCTACAACTGGCTGTGGGCGACATTCGGCAGTACTGGTCTGACGGTCAAAGTGGTCGACGATTGGCGCGCGCTAAAGTGGTCGAAGCTCTCGCTGAACATCATCGCCAACGCAAGCTGCGCGATCTTGAATGTGCTTCCGAATCGCCTCGTGCACTACGATAATGTCTTTACGCTGGAGATTCGCGCGATTCGCGAGGTGCGTGCGGTTATGGCGGCAATGGGCCTGGCGCCGATCGATCTGCCGCGCTATCCGGTTCGCGCGCTGCAAGGGATCGCGACCCTTCCAAGCCCACTTGCACGCGCGTTGCTGGCGAACCGCATTGCAGGTGCGCGCGGCACGAAGGCGCCGTCGCTGCTGCTCGATTTGCGAGAGAGCAAACCGCAATCTGAAGTCGATCAGCTTAACGGCGCCGTCGCGATTGCCGGACGCGATTACCACGTGCCTACACCGGTGAACGGCGTCTTTGCGCGCGTGCTTGCGGACATTGCTCATATGCCGCAGCTATGGGCGAAATACCGCGAGCGGCCCGACACCCTGGATAACGAAGTGAAGGCCGAGATGAGGCGCGTGCGTGCGTAATCCGGATGTTCCCGAAGCGCTCGATGGCTGGTGGATATTGCATCGAATGTTTGCGCTCGATCGCCGCAAGTGGGATGCGCTCTCCGGTAACGAGCGCCGTCACCTTGCGGGCGACGCGCAGAAACTCTTTTGCACTCTGCACTCCGATTCAGAGACGGATGTAAGCTTGACGCAGCTACTCGGGCATAAGGCGGACTTGATGCTCACGCATTACGCGAAGAGTTTCGAGGAATTGGCCGCGGTGCAAACTCGCGTGGATAAGCTAATGCTGTCAGCGTATCTGCAGCCGAAAACCTCGTACGTGTCGCTGTTGGAGCTGGGATTGTACGAAGCGACCGCAAAGATTCACGCGGAATTGAAAACTCGCGAATTTAAGCTGTTTTCACCCGAGTGGAACCAAGCGTTTGATGTGCTGCTTGGTGAGCAGGCGCAGAGTCCGCGAAATGCGGGGCGCCTCTTTGCCAAAGTTCCGCCGCGCCGTTACGTCTGCTTCTACCCGATGGATAAGAAGCGGGGCGAGTCGGTCAATTGGTATATGCTGCCGTATGAACAGCGCGCCGCGTTGATGACCGAGCACGGTAAGATCGGCCGCTCGTTTCACGGCCTGGTAACGCAGGTCATCTCCGGTTCGGTTGGATTCGATGATTGGGAATGGGGCGTCGATCTCTATGCCGATGATCCGGTCGTGTTCAAAAAGTTGATCTACGAGATGCGCTTCGATGAAGCCAGCGCCAAATATGCGGCGTTCGGCGAGTTTTACACGGGCGTCCAATTTTCGCCGAAAAACCTCGGCGTGTTCCTCGACGGTGAGGGCGTACCCACGTTGGAAGAGCCGGCATGCAAACCGTAGAGGTATTCTATTACTTGGATATTCTGTCGTCATGGTGTTTTGTCGCGGATAGAGCGCTTGTGCGCTTGCGCGAGAAATACGGCGAGCAAATTTCGGTGGATTGGCGGCTCGCAGTGTCGCACGAAGGACAGCCTTTCGGTTACACGCGCGAACAGATGGCGGGTTTCTACGCGCGCACGAATGCGGTCACCGGTGTGCAGCTCAATCCCGATTGGGTCGAGCCCGGTCACGAAGTGAGTAGTGCCCACGCCTGTAGCGCTGCCGAAGCCGCGCGCAGCCTGGGGGTCGGCGACGACCGTGTGCGCAAGGGTTTGGCTTACGCTGCGATGATTGAGGGTGCGCACGTGAGCCGCCGTGAGGTCGCCCTGAAATTAGCCGCCGAGCTGTCGGGGTTGGACGCGGGCGGGCTCGACCGAGCAATGGATGATGCGGCGGTCGTTGATCGCACCGCAGCGGCAACCCGAGAGTTCAAGGAGCTCGGCGCGACGGTTCGACCGACATTCGTCATGACCAACAGCATCGGCGATCGCGTCGTTCTCAGCGGTATTTGGGCGTACGAACCGCTCGACGCGGTGATCGGTGAACTGCTTCGCGACGCCGAGGCCTATGAACGCTTCAATGCGAGCAGTTGATTCGCGGAGTTCGCGCGACATGATCTACCGTAGTCGCATGATTGTGCCGGACGATGCGCCGTGCATAGTGGATCTCTATTCACTCGCGCATGTTGCGGCAGTGATCAGCGAATATCGCGCCCGCTCCCCGCTCAAGGGAGGCGCGACATCTCTGCCGGTTGGCTGAGTGCGGCGGCCTCAATCGCCACGCTCTTGGTCATCGCGGCGTCGGCGATTGCGGCACTGTTCCAGATGCGTCATATGCGCAGCTCCAACCAAATCATCGTTCTCAACGAGGTGCGTGAAACCTTGGAGTCGGAAAATTTCCACAGCGCGCTGGTCTATGTGTTTCGCGAACTTCCGGTGCAGATGCAGGACGCAGAGATACGCAAGCAACTCATCTCGGTTCCGCTTCCTCGCGAGTTCGAGCAAGCCCGCACCGTCGCCAACTTCTTCGAAAATCTTGGTCTGTTCACCAAGCGTGGCGTCATCGATCGTTCGCTAACCTGCGATATTTGGGGAGATACGATTCTGCGCAGCTGGCGCTGCCTGGGGCCGTTAATCGCTAATCGGCGCAAAGCGAGCGGCAACAAGGCCACCTGGGAGAACTTCGAATATCTAGCGGTGGTCTGTCGGCAATTCAAAGTGCGCCACCCGTCGGGCACGTACCCGCGCAGCCTGGAACGAATGGAAGCCTGCGATATTTGGCCCGAGACGCCTTAAGTCGAAAAACTCTGCAGCGGAAAGGGGGTGCAGTTGGTACCGGTGTTGTTGAGTTGTACGTTCCAGGTTCGCCCCGAGGGGAGCGATTGAATCGATGCCGAGTAGTAATAATCGGATTGGTACGGCTGCGGACCGCCGCGGTCGGGAATCAGGTTTAGCGGGCCGCTGGCTGGGATCTGATCTCCGAGGTTTGAGGTCAACAGCAAATCCCATTGGCCATACGTACTGTAAAGAATGTTGTTCTGATCGCTCGCGACAATTTCGATGGAGCCGATCCCGCCGCTAACGACTTGATTGGGAGAGGGGCGCGCAAGCTGGACCTGCGTTCCGGGGTTGCATTGCGTTTGGCCGCCGAGCAGGCCGCCGATGCCGCCGATTCCGCTGCTGCCGCAT
>JALYVT010000188.1 GCA_030853105.1 Vulcanimicrobiota bacterium | reverse complement strand
TCGTGCTGGATGTCATGATGCCGAAGATCGACGGCTTCACGCTCTTGCCGATGCTGCGCAACGTGAGTCAAGCGCCGATCATTATGCTCACCGCCAAGGGCGAGGTTGCCGACAAGGTTACCGGTCTTGGAGCCGGAGCGGACGATTACTTAGTCAAGCCGTTCGTCTTTGAAGAGCTGATTGCGCGCTTACAAGCAAAATTACGCCGGCCGCAATTGATCGAAGAAGATGTCCTGCGCTGGCGTGAGGTGTCGCTTAATCCGCAAATGCGCGAAGTGTGGCGCGCGAGCGATCCGCTGGACTTAACCCAGCGTGAGTTTGACCTGCTGGCCGTCTTTATGCGCGAGCCGCGGCGCATCTTTAGTAAGGATCATCTGCTTGAATTGGTTTGGGGACATGACTTCGAGGGCGGTCCGAACATCGTTGAAACCTACATCTCGTATCTGAGGGCGAAGATCGATAGGCCGGATGCAAACTCATTTATTCGCACCGTTCGCGGTGTTGGATACGGGCTTGCACAGTGAAGTCGATCTCGTCGCGATTGGCGGCGCTCTATGCCGTGCTGCTCGGGGCAATTGTTCTGCTCGTCATCATCGTTTCGTCAATTGCGCTCGTGTACGAACTGTCGGGATTTACGGGCGATATCGTCGTTGCCAAGCATGAAGAAGCGCGAATCCTGACCGAACAGGCCAAACTGCGGGGAGAGACGCTCGCAAAGGCCGCGCCCGAGATTGCCGAGGCATTGAGCGGGATCGGATTGCGGGTTTCGATCTTCGACCAAAAAGGGAAGTTTCTGGGCGGCGATCCGACACTACGTCCACGTCTGCTCGATAAAATCATCAAAGGGCAAGGCAAGATCGTGCTGACTCCGCCGTCCGGTTCGATTCAAACGACCGGCGTCGTCTTAGAGCCGATTCCTGGAACGAAGAGTTTGCCCGGCCGCAGAATCGTGCTGCACGAGCGAGTCATTCAGCACAGCGGTCTGGTCCGCCCGGATCCCTTCGGTTTGACGGCAGTCTCCGGCGGTTACGTTGCATTCAGACCATCGCTTGCGATTATCTTAGTCGCGCTTATTCCGTATTGGAAGATTATCGTTACTATTGCGATCGTCGCGATTGCCCTTTCCTGGTTTATCGGGCGGTATTTTGCGCGGCAGGCGTTGCTGCCGCTAAACGAAGTGAGTAAGTCGCTTCAAGCTCTGGCGAAAGGTGATTACACGCAGCGCCGGTTTGTGATGGTGGGCGGCGACGAAATGATGCTGCTCACCAACGCCTTCAACGATGCTGCAGCTAATGTGGCGCTGGCGATCGACGAGCGCAAACAGACCGAGGATCGCATGCGTCAATTTGTCGCCGATGCAGGGCATGAGCTACGCACTCCGCTCACGGTGATCGCCGGCTACATCGACGTACTGCGACGCGGAGCGATCGCCGAACCGACGGTGGCTAAACAGATTCTCTCGACGATGGCAATCGAAAAAGAACACATGCGCAGTCTCATCGATCGGCTGATGCGGCTAGCGCGACTCGATTCGGAGGCGCCCCCGCGAAAGGACCCCATCGATGTTGCCGAGTTGCTGCGCGCTCAAACCGATGCCGCTCGACGCCTCGATGATTCGACCGAAATTAGTTACAGCACGCAAGGTGTCGGCACCATTTTAGGCGATCGAGTCGAACTCGGCGAAGCGCTTTGGAATATTGTGGAAAATGCGATGAAGTACGCCCCCGGTGCGGCCCTCCATCTGCGCGCGTTCGAAGAAAACGAGAAGACGATCTTGAGTGTTCACGACGATGGTCCGGGAATGAGCGAGCCCCAGCGGCTGCGCGCATTCGAGCGATTCTATCGCGGGGACGAACGCGGCGAGATCGCCGGAACGGGACTCGGCCTGGCTATTGCCAGGCGTGCAGTCGAACGGGCAGGCGGTACGATTACACTCGACAGCGCCCTAGGGCGCGGAACGACGGTCACCATTACACTATGAATTTCAGGCGTCTTCTCGCAGCATGCGCGCTACTCAGCATTTTTGCCTCGTCGGTTCCACTGCGCGCACTTGCGCAGTCGGACAGCGGGCAGATCACGATTACGGTGACCGATGCGGCCAACAACGCGCCGATTGTCCTGGCGCGCGTTCTCTTAAACGGGCCGGTAATCAGCAGCGAGTACTCGGGAACGAACGGTTCGGTGCGGTTTACGCAGGTTCCCGATGGAATCTACAGCGCGCGCATCTTTTCGCGTGGGTATCAAGCCGTTACCTCCGATCAATTTGAAATCGTCAACGGCCGCGCGGTAAGCATCGCCGTAAGCCTGGCCAAGCAAGAGACGTTAACGATTATTGGATCGGTGAGCGTTCGTTCAACTGCCGCAATTTCCACCAGCACACTATCGGATACGAGCCCGCAGCGCAAACTCTCCGACACACTGGCCGATGCACTCAACAAAATATCGGGCGTCAGCGTGTCGACCAGCAGCAGCGATTCGGACGCCACCCAAACCGTTTCGCTTGAAGGGCACGACGCGAGCCAAACGGCGCTTACGCTGGACGGCATTCCGCTGAATGCGCCCGGAACTGCGGGTGATCTCCGCCAGATAAGCACGGACTTATTCTCCGGGGCCTCGGCATCATTCGGTCCGCAGATCGGCGGCCTCGGCGGTGGGGTCGGTTTTCGCACGATTGAACCCACATTGTCGTGGGAGAGCAAACTCGCGCTGAGCGCGGGTTCCAACGGCAAGAGTAACTATTCATTCGCGGAGAGCGGCTCGCTCGGAAAACTCGGTGTGGCCTTGCAGCACACGTACCGGTCGTCGCCGAGTTTGATCGACGGCCAAACTTTTGCCGATACCAGCGGCCTCGATTATTCGCACGATGGCGAGAGTTTGAGCACCGGCGATTTAGTGAAACTGCGCTACACAATCGGACAGTCGCAAGTGCTGACCGGGACCTACTTAGCATCGAATCGCGCGACCGATGTGGTCTGCCTACAGTTTACCGGCCCGTTGCCGTGCGGCTTTGGACCCGGCAACACCAACGATGGAAAGTTTCAGTTGTTTTCGCTGGTCGATACCGCGCTGATCGGCGATACCTCGGTCCAAGCCGCGATCTTCGGCTCGCGCAGCACTTCAACCCACGATCTCCTGGATCGATTCGTCGGCGGCGAGGCACAGCCGACCGGTTCATCATCACTCGATAAAAACACCGGCTTTACGCTCAATGCCACCTTGCCGGCGCGCGATCGGCACACAATTTCAATCAGTGCCTCTTCCAGCTCAAGCTCGCGAACCAGCACGCCGCTCATTCCATCTGCACAACCGTACGCATCCGGCAGCGCAACCTCGAGTTACAGTTCGCTGAGCCTTAACGACGCAATTCGTTCAAGCGCACAACTGAAGCTCAACACTTCGCTCGGCGTTAGCCAAGCGAGCAATGCCGCCGGTTCGATTCTCGGCGGCATTACCGCGACTTGGTCGCCGACCGCCAAAGACTCGTACTCGGCGTCATACAATATCGGCGGCGTTGCCGCGCATCCCGGACGTGTTGGCCTGCTCAGCGACCCGAACTCGCTGCGTTTCGATTGCAATGGAAACGTTGCGTACGGTAGCGCACCCGGCGATGAGCCCGGCGCAAGTTCATCCAACTCTGCGCGGGTTAGCTACACGCACAATTTTAAGGCCGGGCTGGTTAGCGCGTCGCTGTATCGTCAAGTTCAGAACGACACGGTTTTGCCGACGCAAGTGAATGGAACCGCGCTGCTGCCGTACGGAGTCTTTCCGCCCGGATACTTTGGTCTTGTGCAGAATGCCTACGATTCAATCGGCGGCTGCAACGCGTCGGGGGCGACTTTCGGTCCGCAAAACGTCTATTTTTCAACCCCGATCGGCAACGTGCGGCGTGTCTACGAAGGGATGCAGGCTTCGGGGTATTTCACGCTCGGAAACTTGGTGGCGCAGCCGTACTACAACATTTCAGTCTCCAAAGCGCTCAGCAGCGATCCTCGTATCAACAACCCATATTCGATTTCGATTTCGGGAAATCAATTGCCGAACGTGCCGCTTCATCGCGCCGGTTTGACGCTCGATTACAGGGCGCCGAAGTCGTCGCTTGAATATCTGCTGACCGCCCAATATACCTCAGCCAACAACCCGCAAAACTTGCCGTCGTTCACCACGGTCGATGCCGGAGTAAGCGCTGCGCTGCAGCGTGGGACGCTCACGTTTGCCGCAAACAACGTGTTCGACACATTCGGCGGGACCTTCGCCGGAAACGCCAACGCGGTTCCGTATACGACGGCTGCCGGCACGCAGATTCTCACAATTGCGCGACCGCTGGCTCCGCGTCAATACTCGGTCACCTATTCGATTAACTTCGGTCCGGGCGCGCGTGCAC
>JALYVT010000187.1 GCA_030853105.1 Vulcanimicrobiota bacterium | reverse complement strand
AAATGCGCCCGCACGAGTATTTGGAATGACTACATGGTCAAACTCGCGTCCCTGCGCGGCGTCCAAACTCATGAGCCGGACAAAGCCGGATTGGCTCGCCATCTCCCACGATTCGAATTCGCTGCTCGCCCGTTGTTCGGCGTATTGGAGAAAATCGCCGAGTGTGGAACTTGGGCGGTGCGACGAAAACGCTGCAATTCGAGCCAGGAGACGTTCGAGAGAATCTTGCTGGTGGAGCACGCGCGCCTGCGATCTGGCCTCGAGCGCGAGCCCCTGAGAAAATATTTGGACTGCGAGCTGCGGCAGCGGCAACGTAAGACTGTCGCGAACCCAGCCTGCGCGCAGTTCGCGAAAGCGCTTGAGTCGTTCGCGTGCGATCTGGGAGAGTTGACTATCTTGCTCGCCGCGAGTCACATTCCAGCCAAGCCGCAGATCGCGTTTGGTATCCCAGCGGCTAGATCGCTCGGAGGGCGCATCCGATTCCGCTTCGAACAGCAGCGCTTGACCATTGGGTGGTTCGCTGCAGAGCGTATAGAGTGACGCATCGGAGAGCCGCATCGCAGCGCCCGACAGGGTGCGAAGAAGGTGGTCGTGGCGATACGGGTCATAGGCGTTCCAGAGCAGTGCAATCGCATCCAGAATGACCCGTTGCTCAAAGATATTCACATCGCCGCAGACTTGTACCGGCACATTTCGGTCGAGCAGCGCGCTCGCGTAGACTTCGACATTTCGAACCGACCGAAAAAGTACCACGATTTGATCGCGCGCAACGCCTGCGTCGAGCAACGCCGCGATGTGTTCGGCTATGAAGGCCACCTCAGTCGCAACGGTTGCAGCGCGAAAGAGTTTCACGGCGCATTCGGGATTCGGCTTCGATGAATTGATCGACGGCGATCCAAGAAGGTGATTGCGAAGCATTTCGATCGACGCAGGTGTCCGGTAATTTGCATTGAGTGCAACCGTGGTTGCGGGCAACGAAAATACCCGGTCCGGACGCGCGCCGGTAAAGGTGGTGATCGCGCTGCGGCTGTCTCCGCACAGCGTGACGCGTTCAAGCGACTCTCCGAATAGGGCCTGGAGCATCTGAAGGTCGGTTATCGTGAGCTGTTGCGCATCGTCGATGCACACCGCGCGCACGGTCCGACGAAGGTCCTCGGCGATCGACGGGTGCTTGCGCAGCAGGTGTGCGGCCTGCGTAATGGCATCCCCCCCGGTCAGGCAGCCGTGACGAACTTGCGATTCCAGATAGAGCCGATACAGACGTTCGAGAATCTTAGCGAGATCGACTTCACGCCGATATTGCTGCTCGAGATCGGCCGGCGTGACATTCAATGAATCGCGGTAGCGATCGCTGGTGTAGTACAATAGGTCAGGGTTTGCGAAATTCGGCGGCTTGGCGTAAAACTGGGTCGCTCCGCGCAACGCGCTCTCTAAAAAATCGCTTGGCGAAATATTCGCATCCCGAAGTTTGCGAATTAGCCGAAACGCGCAATCCGCGAAGCGCTGCGGGGCCCGCAACCCCGGGACTTCAGGATCGATTTCATCTCGTACGAACTCGCTCCATTCTAGGGTGAACAGCGACTCCGCCGATTTTTCAAACAGAATCGACGCTGAAACTTCGTCGATGATCTCCGGTGTGCTAACCACCCCGGCCGTTACACACGCCGCAAAAATGTCCAGTGCCAGACTGTAAGGTCGGCCGCTCGCCGAATAGACGTCGCCGTCGAGTTCCGAGTTTGCGCGTTCAATGCGCGCGCGCAGCGCCGTGCTCTTCCCGCTTCCGACGGGGCCGACGATATAGAGCAAGCCCCGGTCGAGCGGCGTTTGGATCGCGAGCTGCTGCTGCGCATCGAAATCGAAGCTCATCGACCGAATTTTTCCTGCGCGGCCGGCGGGCGGTCAATGCAGGCAAGCTGATAGGCGCAGTAGCGGCACGCTTCGGCCGAATCGGTGACCGCAAAGTGCGAGATCGACCCATCAGTCAACTCGGTGCAGATCTCAATCATGCGCTTTTTAGCCGATTCCAGCTCGGCAATCGAGATAAGTCCAGTGGGTCGATCATCGCGTCGGCCCTCAGCCAGAGCTACCGGCACGACCTCAAGCGATATCGGCACAACCTCTAGCAGCGCATCCTTGAGCGGCAGCAGCGCGAGTTTGCTGACGCGATCGCCGAGGGCCGTGCGGGCCCAGTAGTAAAACGGAAGCTGAAAATCTTTGAATTGCCGCACCTTCTCGCGGTATGCATTCGCACTCTGCGCGATCGCGCCGGTCTTGTAGTCGATTACCGCAACGCCGCCGGCGGCGTCGCGATCGAGCCGATCGATATACCCGATAAAGTTGAAACCTTCCAAGTCGAGTTGCGCGGCGACTTCGCAGCCGAGTACGGTGAACGGTGCGCGCGCCGACTCGCTTACCAGCCACTCCACGTACCGACGCCCGGTACGGCCTGCGCGACGCCGCTGCAGCTCAAACTCGACCGCAGTCTCGAATCCGGTGCGGTGCCGGTCGAACGAGACATTAAGGTATCCCTGAAGTTTCGTCAACAGTGTTTGCTGGGGCACACCCGCCGGCTCCGGAAATTCCTTATGAAGTGTTTCAAGTGCATCGTGAAACGCTGTTCCGTAAAAGGAAGCGGAGGAGCCTTTGTCTTCAACGGCGGCGCAGAGATAGCGGTAGAACCACTTCCGCGCACATTCGGCGTATGTGTTCAGAGACGAGGCGCTAAAATGCGCGTGCCGCGAGCGTAGACTCGCGCCGGGTTCCGGCTTGACGGGATCAGCCAGGTCGAACTTGGTCGCAATTTCAGGTACGGCCGAATCCGCCTCGGGAAGGGAGAACTCGGCGCGGATGAGCTTCACCGTCTCGGCACAGCTGCCGTTTTGTGCTGCAGTATAGATGCGTTTGAGCTTACCTGCAAATTCGATCAGCGCCGTTCTCGCATCGGCTGGAACTGCGAGTCGTCCGGCTGTTATCACCCCAAGCACTCCGTTATCGGCTGCACCGCGCTGCGCTAAGGTCGCAATTGCCGCGCCGACCTCCGACTCGATTCCGGAATACGGAGAACGAATGAGTGTTTGGGCAGCTCGGTCGGAACGCTCCGCGCTCCAGCACAATGCGGTTTCTAAAAAAGAAGCGAGCTCCCCAGATGGCACACTCGCGACGTTTCGCCTTCCTATAAACTGCCCTGCAGGCAGGATCGGCATCGGCGAGTAAACGCGCAAAGATGCGGCGAATTGTTATTGGAGTCAGCGGAGCAAGCGGGAGCGTCTATGCGCTCGCAGCGTTGCGAGCATTGCGCGATATCGAAGGCATCGAAAGCCACCTGGTGATCAGCGAGTCGGCAAAACGAACCATCGAGCTGGAAACCGCCGTAACCTATCACGACTTCGAGCGTCTCGCCGACGTCGTCTATCGCGACGATGATTTGGCGGCCTCAATCTCCAGCGGCTCATTCTTAACTGATGGGATGCTCGTGATTCCGTGCTCGATGAGGAGTGCATCCGCGATCGCGCATTCGCTCAACGGCAACCTGCTGGTGCGCGCGGCGGATGTGTGTTTGAAAGAACGCCGCAAACTGGTGCTGGTGGTTCGCGAAACGCCGCTGCATCTGGGGCATCTGCGAACATTGACCGCCCTAAGTGAGATCGGCGCGGTGGTGCTGCCGCCTATTCCCGCAATGTACGCCAAACCCACGAGCGTTGAAGACATCGTCGCTCACACGGTTGGGAAAGCCTTGGACCAATTCGGAATTGAGAATCAGCTCTTTAACCGCTGGAGTTCCCCGAAAAAATAGCAGCGCGCACGAGCTCCTGCGCTAAGGGAATGTCGCTGAGGCGATCGACGTTGACCGCAATCTCCGGATAAGGTGAAACGACCGCTCGAACACGCGCGCCGATCAATGTCGACGCACGCCGCTCCGCTCGCGCGATCGTCAGCGTGCGCGTAGCAAATTGAAATAGTATCCCCCAGCCGAACAGCGATGCCAGTGCCAGCGGATTTTTGCGTGCATGTCCCAGCCGCTCGATAAACTGCGCGAGTTGCGGAAATATGCGTGGTTTGATCGTAACGAATCCCGCGCCGCAGTAAGTGCCGTCGGCGAGGCGGGCCCAGGTGTGCGGCACTTGAGCAAACTGCGCCAAATGGACTTGTTTCTCGACGCAGCCGTACGTAAGGTCGGCGTCCATCGCGACCGCGCGGCCAATGAAATCCTCGATTGCAATCGCGTTCAGTATTGGAAGATCGGATGTGCTAATGAGGACGTCGTCGTTCGGCGGCAGTCCGTCCAGGCCGTTCTGGAGGCTCTCTTTGATCCGCACGCCGTCCGCGCGGAACTCATCGGCAAGTTCCAATTCCGGGCGCTGCCTCGCGGCCGGCGGAGCGACCACGATCAGGCGGCCGACCGATGGCGCGCTTCTGAGCGCTTGCAGCG
>JALYVT010000031.1 GCA_030853105.1 Vulcanimicrobiota bacterium | reverse complement strand
GTTCGTTCCAAACGAACTGATCGCAAATGCAGAGCCGCCGGCACGTCGCACATTGAACGATTTGCGCGGGCGCAGATGTCAGGGCCTCGCTCAAGTCCGCAGGCAAATCTTCAGCGTTGAAAACAACGCTCTCACTTAAGGCCTGCGGAAGCGGCGCCTCCCATTCGATGCGCGCCAAGAGTTCGATGTCGCGTAACGGCGCTACGAATGCTCGCTCGTCTTCGGGCGGAAATGTTTGATCGATCCACGAGAGGAGATCATCGAGTGCGACGTTGACGTTCTGCCAATTATCGCCGAGCGCAATTCCGGTCGGCGTAACCGCCAGCGGGACTAACCGCGCGATAATTACGCCCTCGTCGCTCCGAAAGCTATTGACGAACGCCAGCGTGCTTGAGTTGCCGCCCAGAACGAAAGCGCCCGGCTCGTTCACGAGAGAGCCTGCACGCATCGGTACTCCTGCAATGAGCGCGGTGGCCCGGCCGTGTGCTCGAGCGCATCTGCCAAAGCGCTTGCCGTATCTAGGCTCGTTATGCACGCGACCGCGGCTTCAACTGCAGCGCGCCTGATTTTGTAGTTGTCGGTGAGCTCTCGCGAGCCCTTGGCATCATTGATCACTAGGTCGATCGTGCGCGAGGCAATCAGATCGAGCACGTGCGGAGAACCGTCGCTGATTTTGTTCACCGGTATGCAGTCAATACCGGCATCGAGCAGCACTCGACTAGTACCCTGGGTGGCGTACAATGTGTGTCCCAGATTTGCGTAGCGGCGCAAAATGACGACGCTGTCAGCCTTCTCTTCATCCGATATCGATACGAGTATTCTCGCGCCGTTGCTCGGCAACTGAAATCCGGCCCCAAGAAATCCCTTTCGAAGCGCTCCGGCAAAGGTTTCATCGATCCCGAGCACCTCACCGGTCGATTTCATCTCCGGGCCGAGAATCGTCTCGACACCGCGCATCTTTGCAAATGAAAAGACCGGTACTTTCACGACGACAAACGGAGCGCGCGGACGCAGTCCGGTGCCGTACTCCATTTCAGCCAAGCGTTCGCCTAGGGCAACTCTGGTTGCCGCAGCAATGATGTTGATGCCGGTGGCTTTTGAGATGATCGGCACCGTGCGGCTGGCCCGCGGGTTGGCTTCGATAATGTAGAGATCGCCTTGATGAATGACAAATTGGATGTTGATGAGGCCGCGGGTGTTCAATTCGCGTGCGATAGCAGTCGTAACCTCGACGATGCGGGTCTCCATGGCTGCGTCGATGGTCTGGGTTGGGTACACGCTGATTGAATCACCGGAGTGGATGCCGGCGCGCTCTATATGCTCGAATATTCCGGGAATCAGAATATCGTCACCGTCAAATACCGCGTCGACTTCGACTTCTAAGCCTCGCAGGTATTTATCAACCAGCAGCGGCGCATCCGGCAGGATCGGCGGCGCGGACTCGGCGTACGAAGCGAGCTGCCCTTCATTATAAACGACTTCCATTCCGCGGCCGCCCAACACATACGATGGACGCACGAGTACCGGAAAGCCCAGCTCGCGAGCGATTGCACGGGCTTCGCGAAACGACCGTGCCGCCCGCCCCTGCGGTCTCGCAACGCCGAGCCGATGGAGCGCAGCATCGAACTTTTCGCGATCTTCGGCCATGTCTAAGCTGGCGCGGTCGCTGCCGATGATGTTCAGGCCGCGCCGCGAGAGTTCATCGGCTAAATTAATCGCGGTTTGGCCGCCGAATGCGAGCATCACCCCCCGCGCATTTGTCGCGCGGTAGGTCGCCTCGACTTCATCGGCTCCGGGCGGCTCGAAAACCAGCGCATCGGAGACATCGAAATCGGTGGAAACCGTCTCCGGGTTGTTGTTGATGACAACCGGCGAACAGCCGGCTGCCCGCAGCGCCCACGCCGCGTGAACGCAGCTATAATCAAACTCAATGCCTTGACCAATTCGAATCGGTCCGCTGCCGACAACCACAACCGCAGCGTTCGGCGTCTCGCGCATCTCGTTGCTCTCACCGTGCGCGATGTAATAGTACGGCGACTTTGCCGGAAACTCGGCCGCAGCGGTATCGACCATTCGAAATATCGGCTTTGGTGCATGGGCTACTTTTTTAGTGAGTGATTCGATACCGGCTCGCGAGTAGCCGGTCGCGTAAGCCCAAGCGACGTCGTGCGAGTCGCCGGTTTCGCGAAGCCGTTTCTCGAGAGCGACCAGCTCAGCCAGTTCGTAAAGCCAGAATCGGTCGATTGCGCTTCGGCTGACAATCTGATCGACGGTTACGGGTACATCGATTGACCGAGCCAGAGTTTGCGCAACGGCAAACAAACGCTCGTGCGTGGGCCTGCCAATCAGAGCGTCCAATTCGGCGTCGCTGCGCTGCGCGAGTGGAGTTTCGGTTAGAGTCTCGCGTTTCAGGTCGAGTCCGCGCAGCGCTTTCAGCAGCGCCGAGGCAAACGTACGACCGATGCCCATTGCCTCTCCGGTCGATTTCATCTGGGTTCCCAGGGTTGGATCGGCAAGCGGAAACTTATCGAACGGCCAGCGCGGAATTTTTACGACCACATAATCGAGCGTGGGTTCGTAGGCCGCTGTGGTAACGCCGGTGACCGGGTTTTGAATTTGATCGAGCGTTTGTCCGAGCGCAATCCGCGTCGAGATTTTCGCGATCGGATACCCGGTCGCTTTAGACGCGAGCGCGGAACTTCGCGATACGCGCGGGTTTACTTCGATGATCCGGTACTCGCTGCTTTGGGGGTGAAGCGCAAATTGGATGTTGCAGCCGCCCTGGACGTTGAGCGCGCGAATCACGTTTATGCTCGAAGTGCGCAGCATCTGGTATTCAAGATCAGAGAGCGTCTGCGAGGGGGCGACTACGATCGAGTCGCCGGTGTGGACGCCGACCGGATCGATGTTCTCCATGTTGCAGACGATGATGCAGTTGTTAGCACTATCGCGTAATACTTCGTACTCAATCTCTTTCCAGCCCAGGAGCGAGGTTTCGAGCAGCACTTGATGAATGAGGCTGGCGCTTAGCCCGGCGTCGAGCGTTTCGCGCAACTGCGCTTCATCGTAGACGATGCCGCCGCCCGTTCCGCCCAGCGTGTACGCGGGTCGAACAACGAGCGGATAACTATGTCGATCCGCAAACGCGATTCCAGCGCAGATATCGGTGACGATCGCTGATTCTGCAACCGGCTCGCCAATCTCGATCATCTTTTCCTTGAAAAGTTCGCGGTCTTCAGCGAGTTTAATGGTCTCGACCGGCGTGCCCAGCAGCTCAATCTGATGACGCTTCAAGACGCCTGCCTCGTGAAGTTCGACGGCAAGATTCAGGCCGGTTTGACCGCCGAGCGTCGGCAAGAGCGCATCTGGCCGCTCACGCTCAATGATCTGCTCCAACGACGCAGCCGTGAGCGGTTCAAGATAGACCGCATCGGCAACCTCCGGATCGGTCATGATCGTTGCGGGGTTGGAGTTTACCAGGACGACGCGGTGGCCTTCTTCGCGCAACGCCCGGCATGCCTGAACGCCGGCGTAATCAAACTCGGCAGCCTGACCGATGATGATCGGCCCCGAGCCGATAACTAGAACGTTACGCCTGTGCATTCTAGGCAAAGTGTTTTCAGGAAAGCGCTGCCGGACTCCTGGACCGCTCGCAGCAACCTTACGGCTGCAGGCGCTGCGTGGTCCAGAGATGCCCCTGCGCTCGGTAAACGATGCGGTCGTGCATACGATTAGGCTGGGCTTGCCAGAACTCCAGCTGTGCGGGCTTAATCAGGTAGCCGCCCCAAGAGTGCGGGCGTGGAACCTCTTCACCTTCGAAACGAGCCTCATAATCTTCGATTCGGCGGTCCAGCAACTCACGGCTCTCGACCGGCTCGCTCTGCTCCGAAGCCCACGCGCCGAGTTGGTGACCGCGCGGACGGGCTGCGAAATACGCATCCGATTCGTCGTCGCTAAGCGCGCTGACGCTGCCTTCAATTCGCACTTGTCGATGAAGAGAGGGCCAGAACAACAGCGCGGCAATCTTTGGATTCTGCGTAAACTCTCGACCCTTGCGGCTAAAGTAGCTGGTGTAAAAGATCAGGCCGCGTGAGTCAAGTCCTCGCAGCAAAACCATCCGTGATGACGGCTGACCCGCCGAATCAACGCTCGAAACGCATAGCGCATTGGACTCCGCAATGCCGGCTCGCTCAGCGTCGTTCACCCAGAGCTGAAGCTGCGCAAACGGATCCGAATCCATCGCCGCTCGCCGAAGTTCGCTCAAGGATATCTCCCGGCGGCTAAGCCGATCAAAAGCGTTGCCGCCATGAGAATCCCTCCGAGGATCGCCGTCGGAAGCGATGCGTCGATCTTCTTGCGCTGCAGCGTGGTAGTTCTTCCTAAATCGGCTAGTGCGCTGCGAAGTTCTCCGGCGTTGCTGACGCGCGCATACGCGCCGCCGCTGGCTTGCGCGTACATTCGGAGTGCGTCTTCGTCGATGGTCGCCGCTTCACTTGTGCCGGGAATAATCTCGCCGTTATTGGTGCCGATTCCGATCGTATAGACCGGTACATGCCGGCTGCCGAGAAACTTGGCGACTTCCAGCGGATCAACCCCGCGATTGCTCACGCCGTCGGTGATGAGGACCACGACCCGATGGCCATGCGAGGGAAGCTGCCCAGCAGCAAGCGCCAGCGCATCCCCAATTGCCGTCGCGCCGTTGGGGTCGGGAACATTTGCGAGGCTTGCGGTGAGCTGATCTCGGTCGTCGGTCAACGGCTGTATCACACTTGCCGAAGTTGAGAAGGCGATAATCCCGACCTTCGTGCCGGTCGGCGTTTGCTTAATGAAGGCTTGCGCCGCCGCCTTCGCCGCTTGCGAACGCGTCGGCAGCACGTCGGTTGCGGCCATCGAGCCGGAGGTATCGATGCAGATAATCGCTGCGCCGTCTTTGGCGGGAACCATTGCGTACACCGACGGACGCGCCAGCGCGAGCGCAATCAGCGCGATCGCGACGATCCAGCCGGCGAACAGGAGCCGCGCGGGCTTGGTTCTCGAACCAATTGCGCCGATCATAAATTCAAGGTTTGAGTAGGCCAGCGTTTGAGCGACTCTTCGCCGCTCGATTGCTCGGTAGAGCGCGAAGAACACTCCGCAAGCCAGGAGTATCCAAAGCAGCATCCAGGGATGCGCGAACGTCACTGCAGACCGAACGCTTCATGCAGGCAGGCAACACCGTCGTCTTCGCGCAGTGTGCCGAAACGCCAGCCACTTCTTTCGAACTGCGCGCGCATCGCGCGGGTTCGCATCTGCACCGCCTGGGCGTAAGCCTGCCGCTCGCGCGGACCGACAAAGAGCGCTTGCTGTCGGCCGCTCTCGGCATCGGCTAGCCGCACAAACCCTCCCAGCGGAAGCCGCCCATCCCATGGGTCTTGCGCGAACAGCACGGTGCAATCGAATCGCCGGCCGAGTTCACCGAGCAGTCGCTCATGGGTCTGCTGAATGTCAAACAGATCGCTGACAACCAGCAGCGCGCTTCCGCGCGGCAACGCAACACGCGCAATATCCATTGCGCGCGGGAGATCGTGTGTGGAGTGCGAATCCGCGTGTTCGCAGACCAGCGCGCTGCGAGTTCCGCGCAATGCAAGCGGCGCGACCAAACCGCGGTCGGTTATTCGGGCGCAGCGGTCGTCGGTCAGCGCAGCCCGATACCAGGCACGCAGCGCTTCACCCGCGCTGTCGAGCAGACAGCGTGCTCGACCGATCTGCATCGAACCTGAATCATCGATAATCGCGGCAAGCGTCAGCGCAACGTCTTCGAGAACGACCCGGGTCTGCAACGCGCCAACCCGCGCAGTCGCCGCCCAATCGATTCGTCGCGGATCGTCACCCGCAACGTACTCACGCAGTTCGGCAAACTCGTAGCCATCGCCGCGAAAGACGGTCGGCGAACCAGTGCCGCGAATGCGCGGACGATTGCGGCCGCGTAGCAGCGCCGTCCGCAGGCTTCCAGTCGGCATTACGGTGCGGGAACGCTCGCGATCAGCTTTGCGATAATACCTTCAGGATCGATGTTCTCCGTCACGACGCGGTAATTGAACGCAATCCGATGCCGCAACGCGAGCGGTGCAACCACGCGAACGTCGTCCGGATAGGCGAAGGCGCGTCCGTCAATCAGCGCTTTTGCACGAGCAAGAAACGCGATAGCCAGGGTTGCGCGCGGGCTTGCGCCGCGATCGATCGCATCATGCGGTAGTCGCGTTGCGCCGACCAGTTCGACAATGTACTGTTTGAGTTTGCCGTCTAAATGGACTGCACGCGCTTCCGACCGCCATGCCAGCACATCACCGACGGTTGCCGCCCCCGAGCGCAGCGGCGTTTCATCGATGGCAAATCGCTCCAAAATCACCCGCTCTTGCGCTTGCGTTGGGTAATCGACGTTGACCTTAATGAGAAACCGATCCATCTGCGCCAGCGGTAATGCATATGTCCCGTCGGCATCGAGCGGATTCATCGTCGCCATTACAATAAATGGGTCAGGCAAGCGATGAGACTGCGGCCCAATCGTCACTTGATGTTCTTGCATTGCTTCGAGCAAAGCTGACTGCACCTTCGCCGGCGCGCGGTTAATCTCATCGGCCAAAACAACGTTTGCGAATATCGGACCGAGAACCGTTGAGAACGCGCTCTCTTGCTGATTGAAGATGCGCGTGCCGACAATGTCGCTCGGAAGCAGGTCGGGCGTAAACTGAACTCGCTTGAAATCACCGTCGAGCGCCGCCGCCAAAGCCCGGCAAGCCAGCGTCTTTGCAAGTCCAGGCGGCCCTTCAAGCAGAATATGCCCATTTGCAATCAGCGCCAGCACCAGCGCCTCGACGACCGACGCTTGCCCGACAATCGTTTCGTGCAGCGCATCAAGCAACGCCGCGGGGCGCGTCGCGGAGTTCATACGATCTTGTCGAGTGTCTTCAACATCGGCCGATTCCATAGAACTATTGTGCAATCTCCAGTCATATTTAGTCAAGCAATTGCGTCCCGTTCAGAGGGAATCGTGCAACAGATATCGTCCAAGTACGCTTCCGAGGTCGTCGATCGCGGAAAGAAGGTGCGTTTCGTTGATGAAGGCGGCGCGTTCGGTGAGGTTGAGGATGTTCGCGAGCGCCGGATCATCGTGGCCGAGGTTCGGGCAATGGTGAGTGAACAGATCGGCTAGGGTCGCACCGATGGGTGCACCCGACATCTTCCATAGGATGACTCGAAGGCGCATGACGGATGCGCGGGTCGGCGCGGATTTTAAGTGTTGCAACCCGTCGCGGAGTTCATCTTGTAAGGAGCGCGGCGGGACGACTGGAATCGGCGGCTCGAGCACTAGCGGCGCCGCTTGGGGCGGCCTCGCTCTGCGCCCTCGCATAAAGATAACCGCGATCACGAATATTGCCAACAAAAGCAGCACGATCTTTACCAACGCTCCGACCAGCCGCCGGACGCCGCTCAGCGGGTCTTCGAGCGCTCCTCCGCCCACGAGCAGCGTTAGTGAGTTCGAGAGGAACCGCTTTGGTTTTCCATCGCGCGCATCAACGGCGTCGATATATGCGGGACTAATCGCTATTGTACCGGTGCGATGAGCAACGACCGTGAGAAGCTCACGATAGTCGGTTCCGGTCCGCGTAGTGATGAGGTGCTGTTCATCGCCTAAGCTCTCGAGCCCCGGAAAGTTCGGCAGAACCAAATTATCCAGATGTGTGATCTTCTCGGTGGTGTGCGCCGCAATCACAAGGTGGAACGCAGTTTCAAGTTGCGGCTTTCTGGAGTCAGACGACAGCTGCAACGATGTGATGTGGAGCCTCTGCAAGCTTTGAGAATACGCCGGAACCGCCGCGCAGATCATCAGAACCCACAATGCAACGCCGAGCGACACCCACCTCAACGCAGGCCGGCCGCCGCAAGCCAGTTCGCGAACAGATACCGAGCATCAAACGGTCCAGGTGAGGCCTCTGGATGAAATTGAACCGCTGCAATCGGTAGGCTTCGATGGCGAAACCCTTCGTTGGTGCCGTCATTCAAGTTGATCATCGTGGCCTCAAGCTCGCCGGGAAGCGTCTGCGCGTCGACGGCATAGCCGTGATTGTGCGCGGTCACGATCACTTCGTTGCGCAGCAGGTCTTTGACCGGCTGATTTCCGCCGCGGTGGCCGTACGGAAGTTTGAACGTCTTTGCGCCGCAGGCTAGCGCGAGAAGTTGATGTCCAAGACACACGCCGAAGAGCGGACGTTCGCCGATCAGCGCGCGCAGAACGTCGATGGTATCGGGAAGGTCGGTCGGATCGCCGGGACCGGGCGAGATCACAATCGCCTGCGGGTCAGACTCCATTATCTGGGCTTGCGTTGCGTTGTACGGCAGAACCGTGATGTTTGCACCGAGCGCGGCGAGTTCGCGAACAACCGCCCGTTTCACGCCGCAGTCGAGTACGACCACACGCGGACCGCCGGGATCTCCGGCGACCTGCGCGTGTTCTCCGGCGACGCTCGCAACCAGCGCCTTGGTGCTCGCGCTGCGAGTGAACTCAACCAGCCGCGCCTCAGCGGTGCGCAGTGCCGCTTCGCCGACGGCGAGCGCCGCCCAAATTGTTCCGTGTTCGCGAAGTGCGATGGTGATCGAGCGTGTATCGACATCGGTAAGTGTCGCGACGCGCTGCTCGTTTAACCAGCTCGGCAGATCGGATTTTGCGGCATGATGCGAGGGATGCCGCGAGATGCGTTTCATCACCGCGCCGGCTACGCAAGCGCGCGAGTATTGCGCCGCAGTTCCCGAGATGCCGTAATTGCCGATCATCGGATAGGTGAATGTCAGGATTTGTCCGGCGTACGACGGATCGGTGAGCGCCTCTTCGTAACCGGTCATGCCGGTAAAGAACACCGCCTCCCCAAGCGCTACCCCTTCGTATTCTAAGCCCTGGCCGTCAAAACGCGTTCCATCGGCTAACAGCAGTGCGGCCGGATTCACGAAACTAATGCTCCATTCTGCATGACGAGCCGGCCGTCGATAATGACTGCGACTGCCCGGCGCGGCAACTCACGTCCAGCAAACGGCGTGCTCTTGCCTTTTGAGTAAAAATCGCGCGGTTCGACGCGCCAACGGCGATCCGCAAAGATGCTGATATCGGCGGGTTCACCCACCTTCAGACTTCCGCCGGTCACGCCGAGCAGTCGCGCCGGATTGGTTGAAAGGAGTTCGACATACCGCATGATCGGTAGCGCCGGAACGGCGAGCGCGTACGCGCCGAGCGCGATCTCAAGCCCGCTAAACCCGACGCAGGCCGCGTGCAGGTCGCCGGACTTTTCCGCCGCGGTATGCGGCGCATGATCGGTTGCAAATGCATCGATTGTCCCATCGATGACTGCTTCGCGCAAAGTTTGAACGTCGGCAGGCGAGCGCAGCGGCGGATTAACTTTGCCTGCAGCGCCAAGACGCTCTACATCTTCATCACCGAACACGAGATGGTGGGGTGTAACCTCGCAAGTTGCATCGATACCGCGGTGTTTCGCCCAGCGCACGAACTCCACGCCGTTGCGTGTCGAAAGATGCGCGATATGCCACGGATGCGCGCTCTGCTGCGCAATCAACAGGTCGCGAGCGACGATCGCATCCTCCGAAATTGCCGCGCCCGCGCCTTTTAGGCGCGCGTCCTCACAGTGGGAGATAAACCGACCCGGCACCGCTGCGGCGGCAATCGCAGCATTCAGCAGAAACGCCGCATCGTCAACCGTGTTGCCGTCGTCGCTAAATGCGACCACCCCCGTGCGCTGAAGTTCCGCGTAGTCGAGCTGCGTCTTGCCAAGCCGTCCTGCACTAATTGCGGCAATCGGATAGACGCGGCAGCGCGCCCGCGAAGCGACCGTCACCGAAAGCGCATTCAGCGTACTAGCGTTATCGAGCGCCGGGATCGTATTCGGCATGCACGCGACAGCGGTGAAACCGCCGGCGAGCGCGGCGGCGGTACCGCTTGCGATAGTCTCTTTTTCCGATTGTCCAGGCTCGCGCAGGTGCGTGTGCATGTCGATAAAGCCGGGCGCCACATATGCGTTGCGCGCATCGAGAACCGAATCGTCGCCGATCTCTAAATGCTCGCCAATCTGTGCGATGCGACCGCCCTCAATACGAAGATCGAGCAACGCGTCGATGCCCTGAGCCGGATCGATTACACGGCCGCCGCGAACGATCACCCGTTCACTAAGAAATCAAGAATCGCCATGCGAACCGAGACGCCGTGCATGACCTGCTTTGCATAGCGCCAACCCGCGTACGTCAGAACGCTGTCATCGAGTTCAACGCCGCGATTGTACGGTCCGGGGTGCAGAATTATGGTCTCCGGGCGTAGTGATTTCAGGCGTCGCTGGTCCAAGCGATAGTCGCGAATATACTCCGCGTCGCTCAGCGGCATATCGGTAAACCGCTCGCGCTGAATTCGCAAAAGTACGAGCGCGTCTGCGGTCGGCAAAACCTTATCATAGTCGCGCTCGATTCGCAGGCCCTTGGTCGCAAAATCGTCCGGCAAAAAGGCCTGAGGCCCAACCAAGACGACGTCGGCGTGCAAATTCACCAGCCCCGTCATCGTTGAGTGCGCGACCCGGCTATGTTTAACATCTCCGACGATAGCGATTGTGCGGCCCGTAAGGTCGCCGAACTCTTGGCATAGCGTGTAGATATCGAGCAACGCTTGCGTCGGGTGCGCGTGGCCGCCGTCGCCCGCGTTGACAACGTGACCATCAAACGCGAGCGCAACCTTCCGCGGAAACCCGGGTTCGGGGTGGCGTATCACCAAAATATTTACGCCCATTGCCGCAAGTGTGATGGCTGTATCTTCGATCGTCTCACCTTTGGTAAGGCTCGAAAACTGCGGCGAGATCGTAATGACGTCGGCGCCTAAGCGTTTCTCCGCAAGCGTGAACGAGGTGATCGTTCGGGTGCTCGGCTCGAAGAACATATTGACGCAGGCCGACCCGTCGAGCAAGCGCCCCGGGGGCTCGCGCTCGAAGCGATTGGTACGTTCGAAAAGCTGTTGAATATCGGCGGCGCTGAGATCGTCCAGATCGATCAGGCTACGCGTGGTCCGCAACGATTGCCACCTCATCGGTCTGCGCCGATTGACTCTCCAGACGAACGTGCACGCGCTCCGAACGGCTGGTGGGAATAAAACGCCCGACATAGTCGGGTTGAATAGGTAATTCGCGCAAACCGCGGTCAACTAAGACGCAAAGCCGAATTGCGGACGGGCGTCCAAGATCCGTCACCGCATCCAGGGCGGAGCGAATCGTCCGACCGGTGTATAGGACGTCATCGATGACGACGACGACCTTCCCGGAGATATCGGTTGGAATCTGCGATTCGGGAAGCGAGTGCGTTACGTCGTCGTCGCGGTACAGGTTGATGTTTAAAAACCCCAGCGCCGGTTTGCTTCCGCTAATCAATTCGATCTGGGCTGCCAGCCGGTTGGCTGGGGCTTCGCCGCCGCGCCGAACGCCGATGAGATAGAGCTGTTCTTGCGGACCGAGCGGCTCGAGGATTTGATGCGCGAGCCGTGCGATCATCCGCTTAATCTCGGCGGCGCCGATCAGGACGCGTCGGTTGCCGGCGATCGATGAACTCATGCGATCTCCCCCATCTCCGCGAGCGCTGCGCGGACTCGAAGCAAGTCAGTACGATAATTTTCCAACTTTTCACGCTCATTCGCCACAACCCCCGGTTTGGCATTGGCGATAAACTGCTGGTTCGCGAGCTTCTGCTCGCCGCGCTCGACCTCGCGAACCAGTCGGGCAGCATCTTTGCGATGCCGTTCGAGCACCACGCCACGCGGCGCGCGAGCGGTTACCGCCGCCAACGCCTCCTCCAGACTGCCGCCGACGGCATCGACGAGTTCGACGGTGCCCGACGTAAAGGAACCGAGTAGCGCTTGCATCTCCGGGCTCACGTTTGCCGGTATTTCGAGGGTCAACGGAGCGCGCGGCGCGAGACCCATTTCAGCCCGCAGATTGCGGATGCGTTCGGCCGTACGCTGCAGGTGTTCAAACTGTGTTGTTGCGACCAAATCGAGCGGGATCTCGTCAAGTTCGGGCCACTGGGCCGTCATTATCGTGCGCCCATCATGCGGCAGTGCGAGCCAAATCTCCTCGGTAATGAATGGTTCGATGGGATGCAGCAGCCGCATGGCATTATTCAGCACGAACGAGAGCACCGCCGCCCGCGTCGGCGACGGCGCTTTGGTCGCTTCGATATACCAATCGCAGAACTCATACCAAATAAACTTCCAAAGCATCTCGGCGACCGTGCCGAAATCATAGCGCCCCAGCCCGTCGGTGACAGCCCGCGCGGTTTGGTGCAGGCGCGTCAATATCCATCTGTCGGCAAGCCCAAGGGTCTCCACTTTCGGAAGTTTCAGCGCCGACGGAAGTCCCTCCGCAAGCGACAGAATATAGCGGGTCGCGTTCCAGATTTTATTATTGAAGTTGCGAGCTTCTTCGCAGCGCGACTCTTGGAAGCGTACCTCTTGGCCTTCTAACCGCATCTGTCGCATCATACCGAGGCGAAATGCGTCTGCGCCGAACTTCTCGACAAGCTCCAGCGGATCGAGCGCGTTGCCGAGCGACTTGCTCATCTTGCGACCTTGGGCATCGAACACCAGCGGCGCAACAAAGACTTCGGGAAACGGCGCTCTGCCGATGAACTTCTTGCCGAGCATCACCATTCGCGCAACCCACAAGAAAATGATGTCACCGCCGGTAATCAGCACCGAACTCGGGTACCAATGGGCGAGTTCCTCGGTCTGTTCGGGCCAACCCAGAATGGAGAACGGCCACAGGCCGCTGCTGAACCACGTATCAAGCGTATCGGGGTCGCGCCGAAGTTCCGAACAATCGTACCGCTCGCGCGCAATTTTCAGCGCATCTTCTTCACTCTCTGCGACGATAATATCGTCATTCGGCGTGTACCAAACCGGCAACTGATGGCCCCACCACACTTGGCGAGAGATGTTCCAGTCGCGAATGTTCGTCAGCCAACTCTCGTAGGTCCGGCCGTAACGCTCCGGTATAAACCGAACCTCACCGTCATAATAGGCTTGCAGCGCGGGCTCCGCGAGCGGCTTCATCTGTACGAACCACTGCAGCGAGAGCAGCGGCTCGATGATCTCGCCGGTGCGCTCGCTCGTTGCAACGGCATGACGATAGGGCTGCTCGTCGATCAAGAAATCGCTCGATTTCAGATCATCAACAATTGCTTTACGTGCATCGAAGCGATCCATGCCGGCGTACCGCCCAACCGAAATGTCGGAACTTGCGATCTTCGCATCGAGATCGATTATTGACGGCATCGGCAGATTGTGACGCTGACCGATTTCATAGTCGGTCTGATCGTGTGCCGGTGTGACTTTTACAGCACCGGTTCCGAACGCCGGATCGACCACCGCATCGGCAACAATCGGTATTGCGCGTTCCAGCATCGGCGGCACCAGTACAGTTTTACCGATGAGATGCCGGTAGCGCGCATCGTCCGGCTGTACGGCGATTGCGACATCGCCGAGAATCGTCTCCGGACGCGTTGTTGCAATCTCGATGCCGTTCGTGTCATCTTTCGAGAACGGATAGCGCACCCGCCAGAGGAATGTCTCGCGCTCAACGTGCTCGATCTCGGCATCCGAGATTGTGGATTTGGCTTTCGGATCCCAGTTGACCAGCCGAGTTCCGCGGTAGATCAATCCTTCATTGTAGAGTTGTACGAAGACCCGGTGAACCGCCGCCGAAAGCGTTTGGTCCATCGTAAAGCGCGCTCGGTGCCAGTCCGGGCCGAACCCGAGTCGACGAAACTGCGCATTGATCGTGCCGCCGTACAGTTCGGACCACTCCCACGCGCGCTTCAGGTAAGCCTCGCGTCCGAGGGATTGGCGATCCTGACCCGCTTTTGCAAGTTCTTTCAGCAGCGCAGCTTCGGTCGCGATTGCGGCATGATCGAGTCCGGGCAGCCAGTCCGCATTTTCACCGAGCATACGGTGAAAGCGCACTAGCGTATCCATCGGGCCGTAGGTCGAACCGTGCCCCAAGTGCGCGCGCCCGGTAACGTTCGGCGGCGGCATGCAAATGATAAACGGAGGTCGGGCCGGATCGGGCTCTTCGTGGAAGTAGCCCGCGTCTTCCCAGGACGCATAGAGACGCTGCTCGACCGTCTTCGGATCGTAGTTCTTGGAAAGGGTCACGGTCCGCTATCGTTCCAGCCCGAAACCCCGACTACCTGGATTCGGCCTACGGCCGATCTGCCTCGCGGACGCAGTTGCAGTCTTCAGCGCTAAACGGGCTCAACAGCATGGATCTCGATGAACTTTGGGAGGCCGCCGCGCACGCGGAACTGCTGAAGTTCGTGAACGATTGCTGCGCGGAAATGACGCTCGCGCAAGCTCGCGAATGGCTCGAGGCGCCGTCCTTCGACAACGAGTTCGACTGCGCCGAACTCCGACCTGGATGACCGGCCGCGCGTCCGCGTCGCTACTTAGGTACATCTCTGCTGATCCGCATTGGCTCGGTTAGCAATGATGGGTTTGAAGGTACGGCAAGCTCGCTGAAAACACCTCATGGCTGAGCAGCACCAGAACAAGAACACCTATCGACGCGAAGGCGGGCAGCGTGCGGTTCCGAAGATACTCCGGCGATGCGTTCGAGCGTACCCGCAGGCCCGGTCCATCCGCGAGCGATGCCGTGCAAATTGTCCCGAATTGTCGGTCACTGCGCGTCGAGCACTGAGCCAACAATTCGGCGTAGGTTTGGCGATCCGCGCTTGCCACGATATTATCGACCCTGACCTCGCGGAGTTGGTAGAGAAGCTGTTCGAGTGCGCTGAATCCGGGCAGAATAAACGCAGCGAAAGTTAGGTGCCAGCCCAGACTGCGCCAAGGGTCGCGGCTTCGAATATGGGCAATTTCATGCTCGGCCACCAACCGAAGCGCGTCATCGGATAATCCGTCCTCGAAACCGCGTGAAATGACGACGCGTGGGCCGTCGAAGGTCGTAAAACAAAAACGACTTTTGACATCAACATAGAGCAAAAGCAGTTTGAGAGCTTCGCCACGCTGCGCGGCAGCAAAAACCTTAACGATGCGCTGTGGTGGCGGGCTTCCCAATTGATATAGTGTCCGCAAACTCGCCTGGACACGGACAAACCGGTAGATGGCGGCGAAAACGGAAACGAAAGCTAAGAGAATCAGCACTGAGGGGAGGTGTTCGTGCAGCCAAATCAGCGAGTGGTAGGTCGGGTCCATCAATCTGAGCCAACAGAGCTTGTCCGCAAGGACACCCAAGGGTATCAGAAAGATTACCGGCCAGACCACACGCAATACAGCAAACGTGCGCCGCAAGAATTATTTGGTCCGCGATTTCAGCGCGCGCTTGAGTTCCCGCAGTGCTACTTCGTCATCGGCGACAAGATCGACAAATCCAGCGATGGCAGAAGCGCCGTGCGCATCGATAAGTTCTCTCAATGTTCGTGCCACGGTAGCATGGAGGTACTCCTCCCGCGACATCGCGGGCATGTATCGCGTGTCAAGGTTGCGCCCATTTTTTACGACGAAGCCCTTTTGCAGCAGCCGAGACAATTCGGTGTGAATGGTCGTATAGGCCAACGCTTCATCGCGCGAAAGGCTTTCGTGCAACTCGA
>JALYVT010000030.1 GCA_030853105.1 Vulcanimicrobiota bacterium | reverse complement strand
TTTGGCTTCAGAAAAGTGCGATACCGCGGCCTCGCCAAGAACGAAAATTCCCTCAACATCCTATTCGCGCTTTCGAACCTGTTCATGGTGCGAAAGAAATTACTGCGCCTTTCCACGGCGTAGCTATGTCTCAAAATCGGAAAAACACGCACGACACCCCAAAAATAGGCGGCGACGAGAACCGCAAGTTGCAACCATCGCTCAAAATGTCGCGCTCGGTCCATTCAACCGATTTTTTCGATCAATAAATCAGACTTGCCTTAGTTCTAACCGACCGAATATGGATATTGACGGTTATACTCTCGTGATGCTAACCTGTCATGACCGATGCGACTAGTTAGAGGCAAATCGTTTGAGTTCGTTGGCGGGAACGTCCCCTAGATTTTATCAACACCCGCCACTCGGGATTGAACCTGCTCGCATCGCTGCGCGAGCTCAAGCAGTGGGCGAGGTCAGCGGGCTTCGGAACATTGCCTGGAACCGAAAAGGATATGCGAACGCTTTTAGCATTCAGAGGGGATCTCGCCGAAATCGCATTGCGCTTTCGAGACCGAGTGCCTTTTCCGATTCCCTCCTTGCGCCCTTAAATGCGGGATTACGACGAACACCCGTCCTCGAGCAGATCGTTCGAACTGATGACGGTTTCGACCGGCGTTTCGACGTCGATGTGAGACGGTTGCACGATCTAACGGTTCCGCTGGCTCGCGCAATGGTCGATGTTCTGATTTCAGACGATCGAAATCGCGTCAAAAGCTGCCCGGGATGCTCGATGTTCTTCGTCGATACGAGCAAGAATCGTACGCGGGCATGGTGCATGAAAGCTTGCGGTAACCGAGCGAAAGCTGCCGCTCACTATCGTCGATCAAAGATGGCCGACTGATGGACGACATATCGTGGGGGGTCTCCTGCGAAAAATCTCCCCGGCGCCAGCTATACTACGCCTGTAGTGTTTCCGCGTGAAGAGGGTAACCACTCGATAGGAGGAGCCGATCGTGCTTGATGTACTTCTTTGGCTGTGGGTCGCGAGCGTCGCTATTTCGGTAGCGTACGTTGCTTGGGACGCCTGGAATTTCAATCCGGAAGTGCCCGTAATGAAGCTGGCGTTCGTCCTCGTGACGCTCTATACGGGTCCCCTTGGACTCGTTCTCTACATCATGAGTTCGAAGGAGCCGTACGCCGGAACCCACGATCGATTCATCAGGCCGACGTGGAAACAAGCCGCGGGCTCGACGATGCATTGCCTCGCCGGCGACGCGACCGGCATCATCGTCGGCGCGGCAATTACGACTTCGCTCCGGTTGCCGATGTGGCTCGACACGATTTCAGAGTATGCGCTCGGGTTCGCATTCGGGCTTTTCATATTTCAGGCGCTATTTATGAAAGACATGATGGGCGGTTCTTATTCTAAAGCACTGCGGATGAGCTTTATCCCGGAATGGCTTTCGATGAACACGATGATGGGCGGCATGATCGTCGCCATGGTCGTTCTGATGAGTTGGGACATGCGCGCGATGAACGCGAGAAACATCGAATTTTGGGTCGTGATGTCGTTCGCGGCGATCATCGGCGGCATCGTCGCCTATCCCATCAACTACTGGATGGTCGATAAGGGAATCAAGCACGGAATGATGACCGACCAAGCCAAAGAAAAAGACAACGTTCGCCGAGCAAAGCAACGTGACGTGGTGCAGCCGGTATGAAGAATATGGAACACGGTGATCAGGAATCGTTGCACGTTTCGAAGCCCGAGATCTTCGCGATGTCATTGCTCAGCGTCGGCACGCTGGCGGCGGGGATCCTCATTGCCTATTTGTACGGCAGCTTCATGATGCGCTATCCAGAACAAGGCGGAACATACATGCCGCCTGGTATGATCATGGAACACAACGCCACGACCGAACAGATGACTGATATGCAAGCCGTGGACGATCGCGCGGTCACCTCCGAAGCCTCACCCAGCGCGGTCGGCGACGCGCCGCTGAAACCAGAGATACGTGATGGTATCAAGGTCTTTCACCTCACTGCAGGCATCACGAAATGGTGGATCCTTCCAAATGTTGCGCTCCTTGCGTACGCGTACAACGGTGAAGTTCCAGGCCCTCAAATCCGCATTCGGCAAGGTGACCGCGTGAGCGTTATCGTTCACAATGCGCTGCCCGAACCAACAACAATCCATTGGCACGGCTTGATCATTCCAAACGCGATGGACGGCCCAGCGCGTATTACGCAGGAGCCCATCCCTCCAGGTGGAGACTTCACCTACACCTTTACGGCGAAGCAAAGCGGTACGTACTTCTATCACTCGCATGACAATCCAGACCGCCAACAGGATCTTGGTCTATATGGCGCCCTTATTATCGAGCCGTTGAAGAGTCCAGACTATCGCTACGACAAAGAAATAGACGTCCAACTGGGCGAGTGGCTTCAGCGAAATGGGAAGACGTTTCCGTCAATGCCGATGGAGGGAAGTTTACCGAACTTCTTCACAATCAACGGTAAGTCGTATCCATCCACCCCAGTTGTGCATGTGAAATTGGGTCAACGGTTGCTCATCCGCTTCATCGGAACGAGCAGTAATTTTGTGCATCCCATGCACGTACACGGCGGTCCCTTCCAGGTTGTCGCTCAAGATGGCAACACGCTACCGCCTTCGCAGCGGTATTGGAAAGACACGGTACTGGTATCTCCCGGCGAGCGGTACGACGTTATTTGGCCGGCGCGGGAGCGGGGGAAGTGGCTGCTGCACTGCCACATCAACCATCACGTGACCAACGACGGCGTCGAGGAACGTGGAGGCGGCGGCTTGATGGAAATCATTGAAGTCGACTAGCTACTGTCGCGAGTCCGCGCCCGCCCTTACAAGCCGCGATAGCGTGAGATACCTAAAGCTCGCGACCACCGGGTCTGATGGCCCATGTAAGTTAGCTTACTTCGCGGTATTATACTACATTATGTGGCATGGTCTAAACGCCCTTAGAAACCGCTACCGCTGGAGCGTCGCGGCGCTTCGCAGCGAAGGACGATTCCGCAGGCGGCATTCCGATGCGATTATTGCAGACGGTGTCCTTCTTTCGGGGGTCGATCGAATTAGCGCCGGAAGCAGGCTGTTTTTGGATCATCGGGCGTACCTCAACACCGGCACGCTTAACAATCGCGGCGGCTTTATCCGGATGGGCGACAACGTCGAAATTGGTCCCTACGCCGTCTTGTGGGGCGCCGGCGGCATCACGATCGGAAATAACGTGCACATTGGCGCGCACGTCAGCATCACGGCGCACGAGGCGCTTCATATGAACCCCGAGCGCGTGGACGTCTTCGAGCCGCTCGAATTCGAGTTCGCTCCAGTCGTTATCGAAGACCACGTGCTCGTGTGCTCCGGTGCGCAAATCATTCCCGGTGTTCGGATCGGTCACCATGCCATGATTGGCGGCGGCGCCGTCGTCGTAAGAGATGTTCCGCCGTACGCCCTCGCAGTGGGATGCCCGGCTCGCGTGATCAAGTACACGAAGCCGGAGATATCGTCGGTTGTCATGTCGAGGTAGGCTGAGAGCCGTATAGCGTGCTGTCAACAAACAACTACGGTTCACGGAGCCTTCGTATCTCCAAACGTCCGTTACAATAAAGTTAAAACAAAGACCTGAGCCACGATTCCATTTCTGAAATCTCGTGCTGTTGGTTTGTAATAATGTTCCTGGCGAGCGCAATGACTTTGGGATTCTTACCGTGTCGAAGCTCGACATTCGCCATGCCGATGGCGGATTGATGATGGGGGATCATCATCATCATGAAGTCCTTGTCGGTGTTGCCCGTCATCTTGATGCTCTTCATCGAGTCATTCATCTTCTCCATGACCTTGTTCATCTCCATGTCGGGCATGCTCATCTGATCGTTCGATTGCGGGCTCATCGTCTGTGCCTGTGCCGGGATGGGGCGATATGCGCTCGCGGCTCCGATCCCGGTTGCGACACCCGTTACGAAAAGCAAGGCCGCGAATATTCTATTGCGATTCATTTTTAATAACCTCAGCGTGAGAGAGATGTATATAGAATACCCAAATCGCCAGCCTACTACACGCCCTAGTACGCCTACGAGAGCTCGAGCACTAAGGCTAGCAGTGATGCGATTGCAGGTAAGCCAGGTTTTCCACAAATACGATTTGGCTCACGGCCAAGAGAATTAGTAGGGTCACCGGCACAGTCACGGGGATCAGGGACTTCCAAGCATTTTTTCCGTAGCGGGATTCAACGCGAAATGCGGCAGCGGGCGTGCCGCGACACATCGAGTTGTTGAAACGAGCAAGCAGTGCATCATAGGCGGCTGGGTCCGCTACCCGTGAATTCGTGTCCACCCGATGCTCACGCCGCTGATAAAGTGCCATTTCGAGGGGCTCGAAGCCGGGAACAATGAGCGCCGCGAAAAACAGGTGCCAGAGCAACGCCTTCAATGCATCGCGCGATCGAATATGCGCCGCTTCATGGAGTGTAACAAGTGCGATCTCATCGGACGAAAGCAAATCGAGGAACCCGCGAGACACCATTACCCGGTCGCCAAAGACGGCGAAGCAGAATGGCGTGGGAACGTCGATATATATGAGGTCTAGCGACGACTGCCGCGCACTCTTGGACGCGTGCTCAAAGGCTTTTGCTATTTCAGGCGGTGGCACCGAACGCAATTCTTCTAGGGCGCTGATTTGCCGCTGAATACGCATGAACCGAGTTAAGGCCGCGCCCGCCGAAACGATTCCAATAATCCCAAAGAGCAGCGGAAGTCGCTCGTGCGCCCACAGCAAGGCATGATACGCCGGGTCCACAATGTCGATAAAGCACAGTCTATCTGCAAAGAACCCGAGCGGAATGATAAAAAGTAAGACCCAGAAGATCCGGATCGACCGCATCTGGCTATGGTTTTTGGTGGCTGCGAGCGAGCGGCTTCTTGGACTCAGCCATGGTGTCGGCGTCGTCGGCAATCAGATCAACAAAGCCATGAACCGCGGAAGCGCCGTGCGTGGCGATTAAATCAGCCAGGGTCTGCTTAACGGTTGCTCGCAAATATTCATCACGGCTCATAACCGCAAAGTACTTTGTATCCAGATTGCGGCCACGCTTCTTCACAAGGCCCTTTTGCAGTAACCGAGACAATTCGGTGTGGATCGTCGTGTATGCCAAATCTTCGACCTCGCAAAGTGCCGCGTGGACTTCGGCGGCAGATTGAGGGCCTTTTCTCCAAAGGCATTCCATCACAACCGATAGACGAGGCCCAAGTGTCCGAGCGGCCCAGGGACGTTTCTTCGCAGTCATTCGATGTTAGCATACGACACTGAGTCGTATTGGCGCAAGTACGGAACCATCTGCCGGTCAGTGGATCTGGGAGCCTTGGAGGCGCGTAGGCCGTCCGATTGACAACATACTACGCACCATAGTATGGTTCCGGAATATCCATGAGATTTGCAAACTTTGCGATGCAGCACGCTCGCGGAATCCTCTTCACCCTTGGCGTCCTCGTGGTGTTGGGCCTGGTATCGGTCCGAACTTTACCGATGTCAATCTACCCGAAAGTTGCATTTTCGCGTGTCGTTATCGTTGCGCAAAATGGCGAAATGGCACCGGCTCAGGTTCAGCAGAATATAACAAGGCCGATCGAGCAGGCGGTGTCAACCGTGATTGGGTCGCAGGTGGTCCAAGCCAACTCGGCCCAGGGATCCGGTCAGATTTCTATTACGTTCGATCCAAACATCGACGTGAACCTTGACCTTCAGCGGGTTAACGCCGCCCTCTCGCAGGCGACCATCGCACTTCCTCCCGGAACTAATGTCGTCGCCCAGATTGTCAATCCAAATATATTTCCGGTACTCGGGTATGTCGTCGACATTCCCGGTAAAACACTCACCGAAATCCGCAACATCAGCGAATATCAACTACGTCCGCTTTTAAGCGGTCTTCCCGGCATCGCTCAGGTTCGCACGGTGGGGGGTCGAATCAAAGAGTATTGGGTTTCGGTCGATCCCAGGCAAGCAGCCGCTCTAAAAATACCGCTCGGTGACATTGGAAGCGCGATCGCAGCCAATAATCAAGTCACATCTGTAGGCCACTTTAACGCTTTCGATCAGCGACAGACCGTTCTCGTCAGCGGTGTGCCACGTACTCCCGCTGACATCGAAGGCATCGTCGTCAATAACCGTGGCGGCACGCCGATTACAGTCGGACAGATAGCGACGGTCCACGATGCGCTCGAGCCGAAGACCGCGATTGTATCGGCAAACGGCAGAGACTCGGTGCTGCTCAACGTCTACGCACAGCCCGGCGGTAATGTCGTTCAGATACGAGATGAAGTCAACGTTGTGCTTGCGCGCGAGGCAAAATCCCTAGGCGCTGACGTGACCGTATCGCCGTATTGGAATCAAGCCACCTTAGTTGCCGATGCGGTAAGGAACTTACGGGACGCGATCGTGGTCGGAGCAATCCTTGCGGTGCTCGTGATGTGGTTCTTTTTGGGATCTCTTCGGAGCACGCTTGTCGCTGCGACAATTATCCCACTCGTTATTGCAGTTGCGTTCTTCTTCATGAAGTTAACCGGTCAGGGCCTCAACCTGATGACTCTTGGTGGCCTCGCCGTCGGCGTCGGACTTGTGATTGTTGACGCCATCTTTGTCGTCGAAAACATTTGGAGGCACCTACAATCCGGCGAAGATCGGGTGACCGCCGTACGTGCGGCAATGCAAGAAATTGCTGTCCCAATGATCGGCTCGACGATCACGACTATCGTCGTGTTTCTGCCGATGGCTCTTCTCTCCGGAGTTACCGGCGCATTCTTCATCGCGTTGTCGATAACATTGACCATCGCACTCGCGCTCTCATTGCTTTTCGCCCTTTACGTCACCCCTCTGTTCTCGGCGTATTTCTTAAGGCCGTCCCTACGAGGAGCGACGCAGGAAAGGATGCCGGGCCAGAAGGTGATGGATTGGCTGCTCGCGAGGTACGAGCCCGCTCTGCGATGGATGCTCCAGCATCGCAAAGTCGCTTACGGGATTTCTGCCGTCGTTCTCCTCTCGACGTTTCTTGTTGGACGCGGGCTTGGAACCGATTTCATGCCGGCAATGGATGAAGGTGCCTTTGAATTGAATTTCACGATGCCACCGGGGACATCACTCGAAGAAACGGCTACTGCATTGAAGCAACTTGAGGGCACCATTGCTAAGAATCCGAATATCACGGCGTATGGTGCTTTGACCGGTTTGGACCCATCCGGATTTTTCCCCGCGCCACAAAATGCTGGAAACGTTCGTGCCACCATGCTTCAACGCGCGGATCGCCAGGGGAAGGAAAGCGTTGAACGGGTATTTGACGATCTGCGAGTCCAAATCTCGGCAAGAGTCCCGATCATGAAATTCACGATAACGCAGATTCTTCAAGATTTGTTGAACGATCTTTCCAATGCTCCGGCGACCGTCGAGATCAAGCTTTTCGGCAACAATCAGCAAGAACTGATGCGCCTAGCGACCCAGGTTGATGCGCGAATCAGGAGCGTCCCTGGAGTGGTGGACGACTTCAACGGGATCGTATTTTCCAATCCGAACACACTCGTGCAATTGCGGCCGTATCAAGGCAGTCAGGCCGGTTTCACTAATCAAACCTTCACTGACGCGGCGCAAGCGGGTCTGAACGGAAAAATTGTGACGACAATCCCCAATTTGCCCGTACAGATTCCGGTTCGGCTGCGCTACGACGTACCATGGAATCAGAGCGCGAACGATCTCGCCACGATGCCGGTCGTCGCCCCGAACGGAACCTCGTACAGTCTTGGATCTCTGGCAAATATCGTTGAGGCGGCACCTTCAATGGAGTTGAACGAGGAGAATCTGCGCCCACTGATCCGCGTGACGGCGAATGTCAGCGGCCGCGACCTTGGTAGCACAATCGGTGATATCCAAAAGGCGCTCTTAGGCCTCCGCATGCCGCCAGGTTACGACATCGTGTATGGCGGTCGCTACGCACTGCAGCAGAAGTCGTTTACCGAGTTTGCTGTGGCAATTGGAATCGCTATCCTACTCGTATTCCTGACCATGATATTTGAGTTCCGCAACTATCGCATTCCAATCGTGATCATCTCGTCCGTTCCGCTTTCGCTCTTTGGCGTTGTAATTGCATTGTGGGTAACTCGCATTCCGCTTAATGTGTCGTCGTTCATGGGTTTGATTCTACTCGTGGGTGGCGTGGTTAAAAACGGAATCCTACTGTTTGATGAAGTCGATAGGTTGCGTCGGCAAGGCCTAAGCGTAGAGGACCAAATGATCGAGGCGGGCCGGATGCGCATGCGCCCGATTATCATGACGACGTTGACGTCGATGTTAGGAGTCGTGCCTCTCGCCCTCGGTCTGGGGGCGGGAAGTGAAATGCAGAAGCCGCTTGCGGTGGCAACGATCGGCGGCTTACTGTTTTCGACATTTTTCACGTTGCTGATAATGCCCGCTTTCTATGCATCCGTCAAAGTGAATTCGAAGTTCGATCTCATTGAAGAACGGCCAATGCCACCTCCACATGGGAAGCGAGAGCTTCACCATGGTGTCACCGCTTGAAAAAAGCCCTCTTGTCGGTCGCACTCTCTTTGTCCGCACTCTTTCTTTCGCCTCAGGTCGGCAACGCTCAACTTGCAGCCCCCACCGCTTCATCGCCGCCACCGCTTTCGGATTCGGCGAGAGGGGGACTGACGCTGCCCGACGCTCTGCGCGAAGCGCGGGCGAACAACCTTGAGATTAACGCGGCACGCCGCTCAGTCGACGTTGCGCGCGCGATGGAGACGCAGGCCGTACCAGCCCCACTAGAAGCGCAGGCAGCATCTGGATCTACGCAGGATGTCCCCGCGGGACTCGGGACGCTGCAAACATTTAGCATTGGGGCCTCTCAACAGCTTTCGGCATCGACACCCGCCCTACACCAAGCCGCAGCGGCCGCGGTCGCTGTCGCACAAGGACAGTCTGACGCCACCGAACGGGACGTCGAGCAGCGCGTTGTGACAAGCTATTTTGCATTGGCGTCCGCGCAAGCCGTACTTTCCGCGAACCTTCAAAGCGTTGCTAATGCGCAGAGTATTGAAGATAGCGCGCAACTTCGCGCCCGTGTTGGTGCAGTCGGTAGTTTCGAAGTGTTGCGGGCGCAGGTTGAACTCCGACGCGCACAAACTGATGTGCTCCGGGCCAGCGCGGCAGTACGCAATGCAGCCGTAAACCTAGACCTCTTGCTTGGTCGATCGCTAGATGCATCGCCGACCGTTGTGTTAATTCCGGCATCGCCGCAAGTCGTTGATCTCAACGCGTTGTTCAATCGAGCGGAACTGATCGACCCGCTTCTTGCGCAGTTCCGCGCGAGTGTCGATCAGGCGGTCGCGCAAGCTAGAGCTGCAAGACTACAAAGGATCCCATCTCTTGGAGTAAGCGGCGGATATCTCTTTCAACGGGCACCGAAAACAGCGGCAATTTCGCGAGGCCCTACAGCAGCCATCACGCTTTCCTTTCCCGTCCTCGACTATGGGACAATCAACGGTGCCGTACGAGAAGCGCAGGCGAGAGCCGCCGTTGCCGATGCCCAAATTCGAGGACGCGATGCGCAGCTTCATGGAGAGTTATCGAAGGAGGCATTTGACATCGAAAGCGCCCAAGCGCGCTTGTCGTTTTCACGCGTTTCATTGACGCAGGCTCAAGAGGGTTTGCGCCTGGCACAATTTGGTTATCAAAAAGGAGCGTTGGGAGTCCTAGATGTGCTTTCTGCGCGTAGCGAGCTTTCCGCGGCGCGGTCTGAGGTAACGCAGGCCTCTGCCGATTTAGGCGCAGCAATCGCGCGCCTACAGCTTACTGTTGGAGCACCCGTATAACCGTGAACGCAAGAGCCCTCGTATGTACTTTGATCTTCGCCGTCACTGCTTGCGGCTCCAAGGCCCCAAGTCCGGACGCGACTGCGACCAAAAAGTCCGGAACGATACAGCAGCCGGGAGTTGTCGTACAAACGGAATCTTTGCGTCGCGGAACATTGCAAGGCACGGTTGTCGCCGACGGGCAGGTCGTTGCGGATGCGGGGGGTCAGGCCACACTCGCATTCCCTACCGATGGGCAAATCGCGTCCGTTAACGCTTCCGTGGGAGACCGCGTCGTTGCAGGAGAGGTGTTAGCATCGCTCGATTCGCGCCTGTCCTCAAGTGCGATACGTCAAGCGCAGGCAGATGTCGCTGCGGCGCAGGCCGCCTTTGAGAAAGTTGCAGCAGGGGCGCGCCCGCAAGAACTTGTGCAAAACAGCGCCCTTGTTCAAGGTGCGCAGGCTAAGGCTGCTGCTTCGAAATCGGAACTCGACCGGCAACAGACGCTCGCGAACGCGGGAATTTCTTCTCAGCGTGATCTCCAACAGGCAAGGTCCGACTATGAGAACGCGCTTGCGAATTTTCGATCGACGCAAGCGCAGGGGTCATTGCTGAAAGCGGGTCCAAGGTCGCAAGACGTTGCACTCGCACGCTCGCAAGTATTGCAGTCTGAAGCGGCGCTTTCCGCGGTTCAGACCAAGGCAACGTTGCTAAATATTGTAGCCCCCTTCAGCGGCGTCGTCACGCAGCGGCTAAAAAATCCGGGAGAGACCGTTGATTCAACAGTTCCGGTGATCGCCATGGTTAATCCTGATCGGGCAATTGTCGAAGTTCAGCTTAGTCAAGATCAAGCCGCTCTGATACGCGACGGTGATCCAAGCTCTATAAACATGAACGGTCTGTCGCGCACGTTACCGGGCCGCGTTCAGGCGATCAGTGCGGTATTTGGCCAGGACACGCGAACCATGACGGTTCGTATTAAACCGATGGCCACCGGTCTAACTCCTGGAGCCTCTGCAAGAGCCACGATCATCGTGAGGACTGTTTCCAACGCATTCGTTGTTTCGAATAGCGCCGTTGTAAAAAATCCGGAAACAGGCAAACCAACCATCTACCTGAAGAACCGCTCGGGAAGCTATTGGGCCGTACCTGTGCAGATCGTGCTGCAATCTGGAAGCCGCACTTCGGTAGCCGCTCCTGGCCTGAGCGACGGGCTCGCAGTTGTAACGAAAGGCGCGTACGAGCTGCTCCCCTTCGCCGGTGGGGCGGGCGATTGAGGGTGCGCAAGCCAGCCACGACCATAGCCTCACGAACGCTACGGGTTATTCGCTTTCCGTGGCCAGTGGTTTCCTAATCCCGTTGGTAGTGCTAGTTGGGAAACTCTGTTCGCTTGCTTTTGTGGATCCGTCTATCACGCGCTCCTATGGACTCACGAGCATCTTCTGGGGGCCTTGCAGTCCTTGCCTTGTGTCGTTGATCGCAGCCCTCGCTCGGATTGCCGAACTTCGTGAACGCATTCACGTCTTGGCCTCGTTTGGAATCGCGATCGCGGAGTGAATAGCCCGCATTTTTTGACGAAGAGCTGGTGCGCAAGAACGTACATGCCACGGCAGTCTTGATCGATGCCCAACACACATTCTGCTTTGTGTCTTTTGGCAGGCCGGTAATCTTAATGTCTACTGGATTTGTGAAGAGTCTCGATGAGGGGCGATCTTCGACTGGTTGCGGGCACAGTGGACAACGCGTTGATCGCGGGCACTTTGCGCGCCGTCGCCAATCGTGGACATGGTAGGCGGAACCTATTGGTGCCATAGCAACATCATATTCGATGTTGACGCCGCATTGATCGCAGAACGACTATTGGCCCCCTTCGGCACAGGGTGGAATCTTACGCGGGGGCCCTCGTCCTTGCAGTGTGAAGGACCGCGCACTTGGCGATCCGTATGGTGATACACGGAACTAATTCAGTGCGCGGTTCGCCATAAGTTTGTTGCGGTTGCGAGCACTTTGGCGCTTGCGATTCGCGTTATACGCAAAGTTTTGAACGTAAGAATAGGAAATGCATGCGAGCAGTCATCGTAGCGGCAATATTTCTCGTCTCTCTAGGGTGCGCTACAGCGTCAGCGCAGGACGCCCCACAATACAAGCCCGGAGCGTGGCATTTTCGCTCCATTCCTTGCGCCGATAGTGCTGTCATCGCGGTGACACCCCGCCTCCAAAACGAAGGGCAGAAGTTTTTTACGGCGCAGGACTTTGAGCAGAGCGGAGTTCAGGTTTCGTTCAAAACTAAACTCGGAATAGATCCGGCTTATCCCAACGGCCACGCCGGAGTAACGCACTATCAAGGAACGCCGGGGAACGGCATTATGATTGCTGAACGTCCGGGCGACCGCGTTCAAGTGTGCTTCCTCGGTGCTCCCGCACCCACGCTGTCATGCGACCCGGACAAGGACCCGCGCGGAAGACTGTATCGCGTCTACGATTACCGGCAACATGCTTCATATGACGGATTCAATAGCGAACATATTTGCGGCGGGGCCTAACGCGCGACATATTCTGGGGTAGGATTGCCCTAGGGATGCTCTGATTAAAGCTCGCCACCTAGCGATTAAATCGAAGGGTGAATAGGTGCCAAACTTAAACTGGGAATGGCGATGCAAACGACCGACGATCAGACCCAGGTCCGCTGTTCGTGCGGAGCCGTTGCGCTGACGGCGCACGGCGCACCGATCGTAAGTCTGGTGTGCTATTGCGACACGTGCCAAGAGGGCTCGCGCCGTATCGAAGCGTTGCCGAAAGCACCGGCCGTGCGAGAGCCAGATGGCGGTACCGGGTACGTGTCGTACCGCAAGGATCGAGTCACGTTCGCGAAGGGGCGCGAACTGCTCCAAGACGTCACGCTGGAGCAGAATCCGAAGACGAAGCGGGTAGTCGCGTCGTGCTGCAATTCGGCTGTCCCGATGCGCGGCATTAGGTACCCCTCAATCGCGCTCGCTTCGAGCGGAACGCGCCGCCGATTCAGATGCGTGTCTGCACGAGCTTTCTGCCGGGAAACGTCGTTCTCCCCAATGACGTGCCGTCGCACCGGGACTATCCTGGCGCGCTGGCCATGAAGCTCCTTCGATCTCGCTTCGCGATGCTATTCCGTTCCGCTCAGCTACGTGAAGCAGACTTGAGCTCGTTGCGCCGTATTCCGAGGCGCACTCAAGATTAAGCATTGAATCGCGTTATTCACGGCGATAGCTTCCGCTTGGGTCTACTGAGATGCGCGCGTTGCCGACGAGAATCGAACGGATGCGGTGATCCCAGAACGTCATGATTTGCACCGCGATCGGTCGCAGGCGCGAGATAACCTCTCGCGCGCGCTGGGACACCGTTAATGCGTCCTTGACCCATTTTGGATGATCGTGCGGAAGCAGCGGCGTTTCGAGTTCGGCTTCGGAGACGGCGGCGACGATCGGCTCGCTCTGCCCGGTTCCAAGCGTGCCCAGCAGGGTTGCACCGCGCTCCTCGCCCTCAACCCTGCGCAGCATCAAGCTTCCGTTTCATCTTGGCCATGGCTGCCAGATGCAATTGCGATGCGCGCTGCGGCGAGATACGCATAGACCTGCCGATATCGCGTAACGATCGCTCTGCGAAGTAGTGTTCGTGCATCAGCTTTTGCTGGCGTTCCGGCAATGCGCGCAGCGCTTCCAAAACGGCCCAGCGGCGAGACCGGCCCTCGACGATTCGAGCGGGATCCTCACTCCAGTCACCGCCAAGGGTTTCGCCTTCGGGAAGCGGCGTATCGAGCGAAAGCGGCTGGGATTGATGCGCGGCAACGACCGCGCGGCCAAAGCCGGGATGAATTGCATCCATCTCTTCCACACTCGGCACGCAACCGCGCTGCATCGCGATATTGTATCGTTGCGTTTCACCTTCGCGAACGGTGCGCCGGACTCGTTCGGCAACGGGATCCATGCGCCGTATACCGTTGAGCATCGCGCCGGCGACAACGCTGCGCGCGTACTGCTCGAGCGAGGGTCCGCGCGTCGGATCGAATACGTCGACCGCGCGAACGAGCCCCAAACATCCATCTCCCACGAGATCGTCGAGATCGACGCTTGGAACGAGCCGTCGAACTCGCCGTGCAATCTTCTTTACGAGCGGAAGCAGTGCGCGAATGCGGTCTTCGCGCGCCGCGTTATTTTCATCGTGCATCGCGTTCCAATCGTGCGGCAATTAGCGCGCCGAAACCATTCGAATCGCGCTCGGCGATCGAACGCGCAAGCGCGTCGATACCGTAATCTCCTACCGCGTCCATCGTCTTGGAGAGCGGTGCCAAGCATTGCGCGAACATCATCGCCTCGAATGCCGCGCCTACCCGGCGCGCCGCTACGCTATCCACGCTGCAAGTTGTTCGCAATGCGAAGCATCTCATCGGCCGCCTGAACGCCTTTGGCGTTTGCTTCGTACGCGCGCTGCGCGGCGAGGATCTGCATCATCGATTCGATGATCGAAACGTTCGATTGCTCGAGCATGCCGAAGCGAACTTTCGGGCTATCCGAGCTTCCCGCGGGAACGGATCGGGCAGGACCGGAATCGCGCGTTGCCGTGAAGAGCGTGCCGCCGATTGCGCGAAGGCGTTCCGGCGCGGCGAAGTTCACGATGCCGATATGCCCCACACCGCGCTGCCCCTTAACCGTGGCAATGCTCACCGTACCATCGTCCGCAACGCGTGCGGAAAGTGCGTCGTTCGGTATGTGAATTCCGTGCAGGCGCCAGCCGTCGCGGTTTCGCAGCGTGCCGTCGGCGGCGCGGGAGAACTCTCCGTTGCGCGTGTACGCGCGACGGCCCGCGCCGTCGTCCAGCGTAAAAAAGCCCGGCCCGTCGATTGCAACATCGAACGGCCCGTTGCTTCGTTCGAGCTTTCCGGCTTGGAACGCCACTTGCTCGCCGGTCGCCACGGTTCCGATGCCGCGTTCTCCGGGTGACGCCAGCACTGCGAAGGTTTCAGATGATTCTTTGAATCCGGCAACTTCCGAATTCGCGAGGTTATTGGAGATGACGTCGAGGTTTTGCTGCTGAGCGGCCATTCCGCTTGCCGCTGCAAAAAGCGCGCGATCCATTATTTGATCCTCGCGACGTCGTTGGCCGATTTTTGCCGCGTGCCGTCGATTGCGGCCACGACTTTCTCCGCACTTTCGAACGAGCGCTGCGCGGCGAGAACGGTCACCATTTCGCCAATTGCGTTAACGTCGGCGCATTCGATAAATCCCGAGCGGACCGCGGCTGCGGAACCGACTGGAATACGATCGACTTGGTTTCCGCCGAGCATCACGCGCCCGCGTTCATCGACCGTTGCGCCGTCGGGCATGCGCAGCGCGCCGTGCGATCCTAAAAGCGCGCGATCCTGCGAATCACGCAGCATGCCGTCGCGATCGCGCGAGAAGCTCCCATCCCGCGTAAAGGCAATACGTCCGTCACGCCCCTGCACGTGGAAAGAACCGTCGCCCACGATCGCCAGATCGAACGGTCGTCCGGTATGCCGGAGAGGCCCGTGTTCGCTCGACGATGTGCGCGATATCTCAACGCCGCTCGGGCCAAGGCTGCCTGCAGCGACGACTTTTCTAAACCCGTCGGTCGATACGTTAGCGAGATTCCCGGTCGCAATTTGGAGCCGCGTCCGCGCCGCGACCATCGCGCTCGACGCCCATGCAATACCATCCATGGGCGAATACTAGCGGCCGGATATGTCGGATTCGTGTCCGCGGAATGTTCGGAATTCCGGTCCACCGAAGATCGTTCGCATGGGTATTCGATCGTGCCGTTGCGTTCCGGCACTCCTCCTGCTTCTTGCGGCCGTATCGTGCTCTT
>JALYVT010000186.1 GCA_030853105.1 Vulcanimicrobiota bacterium | reverse complement strand
AGGCAACCCGGCTCCGGAGCGTTCAACTACTTTGAGCCAGAGGTCGGTAAGCTTGCGCTGATAAATACCGCTGGCGGTTCCGCTGAGCTTTGCCGATTTGAGCGCTGTATAAAGGTCTGGATTCGCGGTGAGGACTGTGAAAAAGTCCGACTCCTTATTGTTGCAATCAAGCGAGGCGTCGCGCACCGCTTTATCGGTTGAGACATTGAACAGGAATTGCTCGGGAACTGTGTTGTCGTTGAGATTCGCAGTTGCATCTTCGAGCGGAAGCACGACGCTTTCGAATGTTCTTGCCGAGCGCGCCAGTAGCATCGCCTTCGTTGACGCATCTGCCTCGGAAATTGCGGTCGCGCAATTTGCTGAGATCTGTGCGGGAGTAAGATTCCAGTTTTCCTGGGTTCCGGCAATCGGCGTCGAGGTCGATGCGTTCGGCGCGGCCGATACCTGAGCACAAAGTAGAGTGGCCAGCGCTAGACTGCTAAGCAGCCGAGATAGAAAGACGGACAAAGAAAAACCTCCGGATGAAGTGCTCTACGTTACTAACGAAGGAACGAGTGCACCTGTCACACGGGTCGGCCCCTTCGACTACGGCTTCGCCTGCTCAGGGTGACGAAGCTCTTACGCAACCGGCGAAAAGTCTCTGGGGGATTTAGGGCGCTGTGGTATTATGGTCCGAGCCATGATGGGGCTCGGGCTTCGCGCGGCGTAACCTTGTGAACCCCGCGAGGACCGGAAGGTAGCAGCGGTAAGCGAGTTCTTACGGGTGCCGCGAACCACCTGATCCTCATCGTGGTTTTTGAATCTATGCAACCACTCGTAATTGCGGCCCTAGCCGCGTTCGGCGCAGCGCTCGTGGCGCTCGCCCTCTACCATTTCGCACTGGTCGCGCCCGCGCTCTCGCGTGCCCAGGCGGCGCTGACTAGCCACGATCAGCTCATCGGAGGCGGCAGTGGGGCGAACGGCCGCCTGACCTCGATCGAAGCCGCGCAGGTCGCCTTGGCCGCCGAGAAGGAGAGGGTGCAGGCGCGTCTTCGAGAACTCGAAGGGGCCGCTCGGAGCGACATCTCCGCGGTCGGCTTTGTTCGGTACAATGCCTTCGACGATACCGGATCGGAGCTGTCGTATGCTGTGGCGCTCTTGAACCGCGAGGGCGATGGCGTAGTACTCTCCAGCATCTACTCTCGCACCGATACCCGGACATTCGGAAAAGCGGTCAGCAGGTACAAGCCGCTCCAGGATGCGTCGGTAGAAGAACTGAGCGCGATTCAAAAAGCGCGCCTCCAAGAGCCGAGTTAACATGATAAAACTTAAAGAGCGATACTTTGTGAAGATCGTTCCGCCCCGCGGTGAGACAGTTCACCGTTTTGAGGTCACTCGCCGGCATATCGTTTCGGCGCTCGTGCTGCTTGCGGTTATTCTGACCGGCAGCGTAGGCTTCCACTTTTGGCGACTTCATCAAAGCAGCAATCAGGTCGCAGCCCTGCAGGCGCTTACGGCGCAGCAGCATGCCCAGCTCACAAGCATCGACAAGCAGACCGAGACCCTGCGTTCACAACTTCAAAAAGTGCAGACTCAAAATCAGCAGATTCAGCAGGCCATCGGTATCCGACCCAAGCACGCGCCAGGGAAGCGGCTGCAAAAGACGGCCTGGGTTGAGCCGGCCAAGCACCCTACGGCAGATCAGGTCGAAACTCGTTTGGATCAGCTTTCCACTGCCTCCAAGGCAACCGTGCTCGAATCAAACTCGATTAAACGGCTGGCGCTGCGCATTCTCAATGTGCGGCATTTGGAGGCGATCGCCCGCGTGCAATTGATCGCGGCAATCCCCTCAATCGATCCGGTGGTCGGGGCTCCGATCGTGGGATGCTATTGCTACCGAAGCTATCCGGATAGCGAGTTCCATCCGGGCGTCGATTTGGGCGCCGATTATGGTCAGACTGTTCGCGCCTCGGCCGCCGGTGTCGTCGCCAGCAGCGATTGGGACGGCGGCTACGGACTGAAAGTCGATATCGATCACGGCAACGGCTATCACACCTGGTACGCGCATCTGTCTGCCAGCCAAGTTCACCCCGGCGAGCGCGTCTATAAAGGCGAACCGATTGCGCTCGTCGGCTCAACCGGATTTTCAACTGGTCCGCATCTGCACTATCAAGTGATGCTGAACGGCAGTCCCACCGATCCGACGCCATACTTAAACGGCGTGCCGCCGAAAGTGCTAGCCTCACTTTGAGCGCAGTCCTTTGCAGCCTGCTTCCCAGCCTCGCTAATGTCATTTGGATTTACACGATTATCATGATCGTCTATGCGGTCGTTTCGTGGATTCCGGATATTCGCGGGCGTTGGACTGACTATCTCGCGATGTTGGTCGAGCCGGTCTTGGCGCCGGTCAGACGAATTATTCCGTCGGTCGGCGGCCTAGATCTCTCGTTTCTTGTGGTGATCATTCTGCTGAATGTTTTGCGCAGTTATCTCGCGCACTACATCGGCACCGCCTGCTATTTCTAGTAGAACGTGACCGTTTCGAAGGCCGAGCCGCACTCCCGGTTAGAAGTCGCGACCAACGTTCGCAACTTTTGCATTATCGCGCACATCGATCACGGCAAGACGACTCTCTCCGATCGCTTGCTGGAGATGACCCAGACCATTCAAATGCGCGATATGGAAGAGCAAATGCTCGACACCATGGACCTCGAACGCGAACGAGGGATCACAATCAAGGCCCATCCGGTAACGCTGAATTACAAAGCGCGCGACGGCGCACTCTATCAGCTCAACCTCATCGATACACCCGGCCACGTCGATTTCTCCTACGAAGTCTCTCGTTCGCTAGCAGCCTGCGAGGGCGCGATCCTCATTATCGATGCGGCTCAAGGCATCGAGGCTCAAACGCTGGCAAACTACCATCTTGCGCTCGAACACGACTTGACGATTATTCCGGTCATCAACAAGATCGATCTGCCGTCGGCCGATCCAGATCGCATCAAAGGTGAAGTCGAAGAACTGCTGATCATCGATAAAGACGACTGCATTCTCGCAAGCGCCAAAGCCGGTATCGGCATCGAGGATATTCTGGAAGCGATTGTCGCGCGAATACCGCCGCCCAAAGGCAGCCGAGATCACCTTCGCGCGCTGGTTTTTGATGCCCAGTTTGACTCGTACCGCGGCGTGGTTTCGTATGTGCGGGTCGTGGACGGCGAGTTGCGCGCCGGATCAAAGTTTATGTCGATGGCGCACGAGCGCAGCTACGATTGTACCGAGGTCGGCGTCTTTAGCCCAAAGATGCGCGCCACGAAGAAACTTGAAGTTGGGGCCGTCGGATATGTGATCGCTAACGTGAAGTCGCTCGGCGACATCGACGTCGGCGATACGATCACCGAGACCAATCATCCGGCGCATGTCCCGCTCACCGGCTACCGTAAAGTCGTTCCAATGGTGTATTGCGGACTGTACCCGAACGAGGGGGTCGAGTACAGCGAACTGCGCGATGCGCTCGAGAAGCTGAAACTCAACGATTCATCACTGGCTTACGAGCCCGAGACTTCGGTTGCGCTTGGCTTTGGCTTTCGGTGCGGCTTTCTCGGCTTGCTGCACATGGAGATCGTTCAGGAGCGACTCGAACGCAACTACGATCTAGATTTAATCGCGACCTCGCCTTCGGTCGTCTTTCAAGTTACGCGGACCGACGGCAGCGTCGAGATGATCGACAACCCTTCCAAATTGCCGGCTTCGACACTTATTCGAATGATCGAGGAGCCGTATGTGAAGGCGACAATCATGACGCCGCCGGATTACGTCGGCGCAATTATGGAGCTTACACAGAACCGCCGCGGGATGCTCGCCAACATGGAGTACCTGCACGACGGGCGAGTGATTATGACCTACGAGATGCCGCTCATCGAGATCATTGTCGATTTTTTTGATCGGCTGAAATCTTCGACGCAAGGTTATGCATCGCTCGATTACGAGGTGATTGGGTATCGCGAAGGTGACTTGGTAAAACTCGAGATTCTGCTGAATGCCGAACCCGTCGACGCACTCTCGTTCATCGTCGCGCGGGATAAAGCGGCCACTCGCGGACGTGCGCTGGCTGAGAAGCTGAAGGAATTGATCCCGCGGCAGATGTTCGATGTTCCGATCCAAGCGGCCATCGGCGGGAAAGTGGTCGCACGCGAAACCGTGAGCGCGATGCGTAAAAACGTCCTAGCCAAGTGCTATGGTGGCGATATCACGCGTAAGCGCAAGCTGCTCGAAAAACAGAAAGTCGGCAAGGAGCGAATGAAGCGCGTTGGCCGCGTGGATCTTCCGCAGGAAGCCTTTATGGCGGTCCTGCAACTAGAAGACTAACTGCGTAATGATGACGTACGTGGCGACAAAAAATACCGGAAAGCTCGCGGAGCTGCGTGCGATCTTCGCAGGATCGCCGCTTGAACTCGCGGTCTACCCGGAGTATGCCGATGTTGAAGAAGGCACCCAGAGTTACGCCGCTAAT
>JALYVT010000185.1 GCA_030853105.1 Vulcanimicrobiota bacterium | reverse complement strand
CCGTCGTTGAGCAACTGTCGATCGAGCGCTAGGAGCGATTCCGACGGATCGGGCCCACGAAGCGCCACGACCGTAATCGCACTTGCCGATCCCCCGTCGGGCCGAGCAAAGGTCGCTCCCGGAAGGTTCTGGAGGCCTTGCACGATCTGCGTATATCCCATGCGACCGAAATCGTTGCGCGTTAAGGTAATCGAAGGTATTTCGCCCAGGATAGGCGACAGACGGCCGTCGACGGTTACCGTAGCGATGGTTCGCAACGTCGGCGCATCGAGCGGCTCAAGCCCCACATCGATTGTGCTGTCGCGACCCAGGGTTAGAAGGATCGAAGCAGTGTGATAGCCTCGAACCGACGCGTCTAACTGGTATTGGCCCGGAACGGCGGATAGGGAGAAATTTCCTTTGCCGTCGGATGTCGCCGCCACTGAAGTTGCACCACGGTGAACCAGTATGCGAACATCGGCAAGTGGACCCGACGCCGAATGGACGTTGCCGGAAAGAAGGCAACAAGCCGCGACGATCAATGCATGCATCTCTCTATTGCAGCCCGCCGAAGCTTAGATTATGCTGAGAGCCAGGGAGCGGTAAGAGTCTCGGCACCGCTCGAAACGCGCCGGCTTCATCGAAGGCTCGATTGACAATAAAGTTCAAGCGACTGCTAATGACACTTTGGGCTAAAATATCTGTCGGGCTCGCCATCGTCTCGTTGGCCATTGCAATTTACCTAAGGTACCCTCCAATATTGTTACCGGTTGCCGTGTTTGCGTTCATCGCAGTGGTATCGCACCTCCGACACCACCCTAATCACAAAGAGCGATCTTAACCGTGCAAAAAGGAGCCGGTTGGCGGTGCAGTTGCGATTTACGCATTCTGCCAAGTTGACATACATTTATTTTCGCATGCGAAGGCGGTATCGTTTCGTCTGTCGTCGGACGTGAACGGGTATTAATTCACAACGTTTCGATGTAGCCGGCAATATCTCGTACGTCGGCACGGGAGAGCGGTTGCGGAAACAGCTTCGGCATCGGAGGACTGGGATTCATGATCCACGCCTGCGCTGCTCCGAGATTCTTTCGCAAATTTTCACCTTTGAGCGAAGGTCCTGCGCCCCCGCCTCCCTGAGCACCGTGACATGCCTCGCAGTTTTGCGCGAACAGTTTCGCTCCACGTGCGCGATCGGGCGATCCAGAAACAGCGGCTAGCGCGGATGTCGACGGCCCGACACTCCGCACGAGAAGCGCCGAGGGTGGCGGCGCGACTCCAAAGCCCCATGCTGCAGCGACAGCCATGAACAGCAGACTCAAGCCCGTTGCCCAACCCACCCCGGCGGCATAGCGCTGACCCGCATAACCCGAAATAAAACCTAAGCCGATGAGGCCAAGATGTTCGATCGCGTGGCCCGCAGGATGCTGCTCGAACCATGCATACTCCGATGGCCACATCAGCATCATCGCAGCAATCGGGGAGAGGATAGCGAGTAGTAACCAGTAGTAGTGTCCAGCACTCGCATCGCGAGAAGGCTGCGCGAGCAGAATCGCAGCGATGACCGCGCCAGCAATAAGCACAGCATGCAACAGGTGATGCTCGGACGTCGGAATTTCCGTTGACCCGCGGATCAACGGCACGAGCGCGGCGATAATGGTGAGAGCGAGAATTGCTCCGCCCGCTATACGTCGGTTCATGAGGTGATTTTCGCCGGTTTGAGCCGCGCCAAACGCGCAAGCTCGAACATCGCCACGAGGAATCCGATCAATAAGATCAGCGCGCCGAACGTTGCTATCCCCGCGAGGTGCGGACCTGGAACTGGCTCGATCGCATAGCGTCGGGGAACGCCATTGGCCCCGGCCATGTAGAACGACAGTAAAAATAGTGCGCCGCCGCCGAAGATCCCCAAGCCGACAAGCCAACGCATCGTAAGATTCGATGTCACACCCGCGCGCTGTTCCAGATTGACGAACACCCACCCCAGCGTGAAGAGTAGGACGCCCTCGAGCAAATAGGTGTGGAAGTGCGCTGGCACCCACAACGTATTATGCAGATCAATATTAATTGGGATTGTCGCATCGAGAACGGCTCCTAAGCCACCCACCACCCATCCAATCATGCCGGCATAGAGAAACATTGAGCCGAGGCTCCATTTTATGCCGGAGCGATGAACCAGCATGACTCCCCCGTACACCGTTACGACGACGACGGGTATGGCCGCAAGATAAGATGCGATTTCTCCAACGAACTGCACCGCCTGCACTTGCGCAAAGTCCATGTAGAGATGATGGAAATACGCGATGATGACAAACGCCAGCGTCGCCCACCACGCGACGGCGAGCTGAGGCGAAGTATGATACGTACGTTTTGTGCAAAGCGGCAAGCCCACATACACACCGGCAACCGCCATGTACATCGTAAGGTTGGCGAAGGTGTGGCCGAAGAGATAGGTCAGGTTCTTCGCCCAGAGCGGATCGATCGCAACGGTAGGGTCGATCCAATGAACGATCAATGCAATTCCGACCAATAGGCCCGCCGTTCCGCCGATGAAGCCGTCGATCGCAACGATCGCGGCAGCAAACATCTCCGGCGGCGGCGGCTGCTTTCCGGCTTGCGTAAATCGGCGATTGTGAAACACATAGTCGATAGCAAGGATGCCACGGAGACCGCCGAATCGCGCGAAAAGCGCTCCGAGAATCTGGGCACACCAGATCGTGAACCCCGACATGACCAGCGCGTTTCCGATGAGCCATGCGCCGGTAGCCCAACTCGGCCAATAGGTTCCCGTGAAGGGCAACGGATAGAGCATGGTCCAGAGCGCGCCGTACCTTCCCGGAACTACGCTGACGATTACGCAGACGACGCCGGCGATAAAGAATGCATACGCAAGGTACGCGACGCCCGCGCTTAGTTTTGTCTGGCGACCGACGAGATACCACAGCGTTCCAAGACCGGATATCGCCATCGCCACGATCATGCCGACGCCGTGAAGGCTGAGAAGCGAATAAAACGTTCCCGCCTCAACTGGCAACCAACCCGCTTGCGACGCGCGCAAAAGTATGCCGACGACCAGCATCAGCAGAAACATTGCTAGTCCCGTTCCAATGTACGTCCACATGACCCTCATTTTGCGTCGAAGGATCCTTGCATTGAAGCGTGCGCGATTCCGCAATATTCCAAACACCGTATAGTGTAGCGCCCTGGCGTCGTGAACGTTACTTCAAGGTGGTTGACGTAGTCGGGCATGGCCTGGACTTGGCTGATGAGATTACCGCCAGGAGCGTAGATGCCGAATCCATGATTTACATCTCTCGACGTCACGTCGAAGACGATCGGCGTATCGAGCGGCACCGTCGCCGGCATCGCGAACCCATATTGCTCGGCGATAATCGTGACGTGACGGGCGTTTTGCGCAGCCTTTGCATTTCCGTATGGGAAGCTGGGAATGGTCACGGCAAATACTACAACCGCAACGATAAGGGTGAACCAAAACCAATACTTCCGAATTGCGTAACCCCCGGCCGTCACTTCGGCCTGGGGAATAGGCTCACCGGAGCGATAGTTCCCCAGCCACACCATCAGGACGATCGCTAGGCCGGCAACGCCGACGAATATCTTGAAGACCGAGTTACTATCCATTCGCCCTCCGCCCCGGGGTTAAAATTCAACACCAAAGCCTTACGCCCGGCACATGGCAGTCCGACTTATTGATTTACGTTATTGGCGGTCGCCCTAAAGCTAACCCACTTGCATTCCGGATCGAACGCTTACATTTGACCGAGCCTCGGCCTCGGATTTTGTTCGGGCGGGATGATTCCCGCCGCTGCGTTCTCGTAGCCGGTAACTCTGGCCGCTGATCACCGGCTCGATTTCGAATCGGCGAGAAGATCGATTCGATCGGATTGTTGATCGAGGATGGATCCAAGATGCGTGCGGAAAGCGGTAGTACGCGAACATTCGATCGGCATCATCGCTTAAGAAGGGACCCGTTTCGAAATAGCCGCATCGCTACGTTTGCAAGTGGCCGCCCGACCGGCGTTTAAATAAGACGTTCTCGCGTGCGTTTGATGGATGTTGATGATCTTCGGCGCTAGAGACTACGCTGGCAGGACGTCCGCGAAGGATTTTTCCAAATCCGAGCGCTCCCTTTACCGGCTCGCGAGCGCGCTCTACTCGCGTGCCTTAGCCTGCGGCTGCCGCGCGCCTTCACAGCTGAACCGTAGCAATAACGGACGGAAACTAGACGACTTCTCGACTTTATCAAGACCGATCGGTTATACTGGACCAACAGGGAGCAGCTCATGGCCATGACCGCGACGATTCAACGGGTTCACAACCCAACCACCCATCGGCTCGATGCCGGTAGTGTCGCCGAGCTGTACGGGCTGAAGCTCGCTCCGCTTGCGCGGATGCTTCGGCTCAACGCCGAGAGCCTCCAGCGTCGCCCGGACAGCCCGGTCGCCCAGGAAGCCCTGCGCCGCCTCGTTCATACCTGGGACACGCTCGCCGAAATT
>JALYVT010000184.1 GCA_030853105.1 Vulcanimicrobiota bacterium | reverse complement strand
GGGTGACACATCCATGGCCCGATCCGAACAGCAGCCCGAAAGAACAGCACGTGCTCACGATGTCGATCTCAACAGCAGGCGGCGAGCCCAAGGTGCTCGGCGACGGCGATGTGCCGGTGATCTCGCCGGATAGTTCGACGGTCGCGTTCGTTCACGATCCGGACAGTACGGTATGGTCGGCGCCGATCGACGGCAGCGCGTCTGCGTCGCGGCTCTTCTTCGATCGCGGCAAAGACAGCGATCTGGCGTATTCGCCGGATGGGAAAGCGCTTGCGTTTACATCGGACCGCGGCGACCATTCGTTCATCGCGATCTATCGCGATCAAACCACGCCGATTCAGTATCTCGCGCCCTCAACCTCGCGCGATTTTTCACCGAAGTGGTCACCTAACGGCTCCCGCATCGCGTACATCCGGATCCCGGGTGATGGCGGCCCGCCGCCGGATTTACTGAAGCAGCAATCGCAGCCGTGGGCGATTTGGGTCGCCGATGTTACCGACTCGCGCGGACACGCGGCTTGGCATAGCGGCAACACGCTGCGTGATTCACTTCCCGAGATCAACGGGCCGCAGCTCAATTGGGTCGCGGGCGGAAATCTCGTCTACATCTCGGAGCAGAATAACTGGCCTCACCTGTATGAAGTTTCCGCAAACGGCGGCGGCTCGCGATTGTTGACACCCGGCAAGTTCATGGTCGAAGACACCTCGGTCTCGCCCGATCTTGCGACCATCTACTATACCGCAAATACCGGCTTAACGCCCGGCGATATTGCTCGGCGGCATATCTACCGCGTTGCCGTTTCCGGCGGTGCGCCTTCCGTTGTGACCAGCGGTGCCGATAGCCAGTGGTGGCCCGCCGCGACCGACGGCGGTGTAGCTTATGTGAATGCGGGCGCGCGCGAACCGTTTACGATCGCGTACAACGGGCGCAAACTTAACGCCGATCAAACCCCGAAAGTTTTTCCGACAAGTGATTTGGTAACACCAAAATTAGTTTCGTTCAAGTCCAGTGACGGCTTAACGATTCAAGGAACACTCTTTAACGCGAGCGGCGGTGCGGCGAGAAAACCGGCGGTGATCTTTGTACACGGCGGACCGCCGCGGCAGATGCTGCTCACGTGGCACTACTTCGATTACTACGATTACGGATACGGCACCAATCAATATCTCGCGAGTCGCGGGTTCGTCGTGCTCTCGGTCAACTATCGACTCGGCATCGGCTACGGGCACGACTTCCACCATCCCGAACACGCCGGGCCGCTCGGCGCATCCGAGTACAAAGATGTTCTGGCCGCGGCGCGCTATCTGCAGCACGATCCGCAGGTCGATCCGAAACGAATCGGTATCTACGGCGGCTCGTACGGCGGCTATCTCACCGCGATGGCGCTTGCGAAAAACTCCAACATCTTCAAGGTCGGTGTGGATACGCACGGCGTTCACGATATGTCGACCTGGGCCGGCGGCTTCATCAACGCCGGTGAGAAGCGCTACCAACAGCCGAACATCAAGGCGTTTATGCGCGAAGCGTGGCTGTCATCGCCGGATGCGTATGTCTCAACCTGGAAGTCGCCGGTGCTTTTGCTGCAAGGCGACGACGATCGAAACGTGCCGTTTCATCAAATGGTGGATCTCGTGCAGCGCCTGCGCTTAGCGCACGTGCCATACGAAGAAACCGTGATCCCAAATGAGATTCACGGTTTCTTGCGGTGGCAGTCGTGGCTAGACGACGATCAAGCCGGTGCCGATTTCCTGACTAGATATTTGCGGCCCTAAACGGCGCTTCGTCGGGTGAAGGCGCGCAGGATGAGTAAGAGGATGATTGCGCCGATGATGGCTGCGATGACGCTTGGAATGTTAAATCCGGTTACGCCGACGTGGCCGAAAAATCCGTAGACCCAGCCGCCGATAAACGCACCGATGATACCGACGATGATGTCACCGATGATGCCGCCCGGGCTCTCGCCGGGAACCAGAAATTTGGCGATAACGCCTACGATAAGTCCAAAGATGATCCAGGTTAAAATTCCCACTCTGAAGCTCCTTTACGGTTGCGAGGGTAAGGTCGGTTTGCTTATGCCTCTTTGGCAGCAGTATTAAACATCCTTGCCCGCGACGGCGTGAAGCCGAGTGCCGCAAACCGGCCGATTAGCGGCTTTAAGATGTGGGAAACAATCGGCTATGAGTGATCTAAAAGATAGCATCAACAAGGCGGTAGACAAAACCAAGGACGCAATCAGCGAAAGCGGTCACCGCAGCGTCGCCGAAGGCGAACAGGCTAAACGCGACCTGGCGGGGGACGAGATGACGACCGGCGAGAAAGCCGGATCAGTTATCAAACAATCCACCAACACCGTTCAAGCGGAGGTGGACAAAGCCAAGCGCGAATCGAGGTAACCTATGAAGCGTAGCGACCTGCTCAAATCAATGATCGTCTTACCGGCGCTGGCCGCCGGTCTGGCAAGCGCAACCACTCCCGCCGATGCCGCGAAAGCGGCCAAATCGGCGCTGAAGTATCAGGATCATCCCAACGGCAAGCAAGAATGCGACGGCTGCAAGTTCTTCATGAAGGGAAAGTCGGCAACGGCCGACGGCGCCTGCAAGATCGTCGCTGGGGCGATCAGTCCCAAGGGCTGGTGCACCGCCTACTCCGCCTAAGTCACTGAATCTGGCCGCGCGCCGCGCCGTGCGGCCAGATTCAGCAGCGCGAGCACGACGGCAATTGCGACGAGAATCCACGCAACGTTTGCGCTCGCAAACAGCACGAAACCGAAGAGCGCGTCGAGCGAGTACGCTCCGACTCCGCCAAAAGCAACCAGTAATGCGCCTGCGATGTAGACCAGCGGCAACTCCATGCCTTGTTTTTCATTGAAGAAGCCGTTCTTGAGATGCACGGTGAGGGCTGCAACCAGCATTACCATGATAACGAGTGCGGGTCCAATCGCGCCGAGCAGTCCAAGCGCAACAAGCAGGCCACCGCCGAACTCGGAGAGCCCCGCCGCAGTGGCGAACAGCGCTCCCGGTTTGAACCCGATGCTCTCGAAGTAGGCGCCAGTCCCCTTAATCCCATAACCGCCGAACCAGCCGAATAGCTTTTGTGAGCCGTGAGCGGCGAGCCCAAGCCCAATGATCAAACGCGCGATCAAAATTGCGATATCCACTGCCGCCTCCACTTTTCTTGCATAGCCTACTTATTTATGGTAGCCTTAGTGCGGAGAGTATCACCGGAGAATATCCATGTCAAGTAAGCAAGCAACACGAGAAAAACTCATCGATCTGCAACTCTGTCCGCGCTTTCACCAAGCGATTGAACTGATTGGGCGGCGGTGGACCGGCGCGATCGTTCAGATCCTGCAGCAAGGTCCACTTCGCTTCAACGAGTTGCTTTCGGCCGTCCCGGGTCTCTCCGATCGCCTGCTGACCGAACGCCTGCGCGAATTAGAATCGGCCGGAATCGTGCTACGCACGGTCGATCCCGGGCCGCCGGTTCGAGTCGGCTACGATCTCACGCCCGCCGGTGTCGACTTAGATGCCGCGCTGCGCGCACTGGGCGAGTGGGCGGAACGCTGGATTAAAACGCCATAGCGCGTTTCGATTCCGCTCTGACGTATGGGGTCTGTCGCAACCCGCGCTACGGCTTGACGTGGTGGTTGCAGCCGCCTGGGGTTACCGAGCAGGTCGTCTACGCAAGTGGTTCCTCCGGCCAGGCGCTCTATATCGTTCCCGCACGCGAACTCGTCGTCGTGCATTTCGGAAAGAGCAATTCGTGGAACCACGAGTCGTTCTTGAGACGGCTGCTAGCTTAACGCGCGGGTCAGCGGTTCTTTGCGACTTCACCCGGAGTGATGGTCGGTCCGTGGTTTCCCCACGATGTACGCTCGTGATCGATTACCGCGGCAATCTGCGCATCGCTTAATTGCGCGGCAAACGCGGGCATTTGCGCCGAATAACTCGTTCCGTTGATACGCTTTCCCGACAGACCATGCAGCACGATTTTTGCTTGCGTGTCGGCATCGGTTCCGTTCACGATCGGATCTCCAGCTAGAGGCGGAAACGTGCCGGGAACTCCGGCGCCGACCGCACCATGGCAGGATTGACAGTTCTGCGTATACATTTGGGCACCGATGGTCGCGTAATCGAAACCCGCGACGTTCTTACTGCCGACGGCCGCTGTTTTGCCGACCGGCGCAGGAGATGAAACCTCCGTTTGCGCCGCCGGTGCGTTTGCAACCGCAAGGGCCGGATTCTGCGCAAACGTCGGCGTTTGCGCGAATGCGGTCGGGGTCTTGAAATACTCGAGCCCGTACCAGGCTGCCCACACCGCGATGATTGCGAAAAACACCCAAGTCCAGACCGGCACCGGCCCGCTGGATTCGGCACGGGCCGGATCGAACGGTTCGTCCGCGCCGAATGCGTTAATATTCAGACTAACGGTTCCGCGCACACGCGATCCGGCTCGTAATCCGGTGACTGTGATACCGGGCCCGTTTGCAACCGTAAACGGAAGGCGTCGAACGCCTACGGTCCCA
>JALYVT010000183.1 GCA_030853105.1 Vulcanimicrobiota bacterium | reverse complement strand
GCTTGGAACTTGCCGATCGGTTTGCCGAAAGCGTGCCGCTCTTTGGCGTACTTCAGCGCCTCATCGTATGCGCCCCACGCGAGGCCAACCGAGAGCGCCGCAACCGAGATTCGGCCGCCGTCTAGGATTGTCAGGAAGTTCTTGAGGCCTTCGCCGCGCTCGCCGAGCAGATTTTCGGCCGGGACTTCAGCATCGGCAAACGCGAGCTCGCGCGTGTCCGAGGCACGCCAGCCCATCTTCTTATACTTTTTGCTGCGGGTAAATCCAGGCGTGTCCTGTGGGACGATGATTGTGCTGATCTCCGGCTTACCGTCCGGTCGCTTTCCGGTAACGGCAGTGATGGTCGTTCCGCCGGAGATGTCGGTCCCGCTGTTGGTGATGAAGGCCTTGGTGCCGTTGATGACCCACTTCTCACCGCGCAGCTCGGCTTTAGTCGCCACGTTGCCGGCATCGCTGCCGGCGCCCGGCTCGGTCAAGCCGAAGCCCCAGAGCATCGTACCGGCGGCCAGCGGCACCAAATATTTTTCCTTTTGGGCCTGGGTTCCGAACAGATAGAACGGGCTGGCGCCGAGCGAGACATGAGCGGCCATCGTGATCGCGGTCGAAGCATCCGCGCGCGCCAGCTCCATGACCGCCAGCGCGTAGCTCACGGTGTCGGCGCCGGCGCCGCCGTACTCTTCGGGAAACGGTAAGCCAAGCAACCCGAGATCGGCCATCATCGCGACCAAATCGTACGGAAAAGCCTCGTCGCGATCCATCTGCTCGGCGCGCGGCGCGACTTCTTGCTGCGCAAAATCGCGGCACAATTGCTGAATGGCTTTCTGCTCATCGGTGAAATCAAAATTCATAGCGCGAAGGTATCCGCCTTAAGGTTCAAAAAACCCCTTTGTAAGCGATGATCTCTTTACGCGGCGTTTCACTCGTGTATCCGAACGGGGTGCGCGCCCTCGATACGATAACGCTCGATATTGAAAAGGGAGCCTTCGTCTTTCTGGTCGGGCACTCCGGAACCGGAAAGTCGAGCCTGCTTCGGATTCTCTATCGCGAAATGAAGCCGACATCCGGCGAGGTTACGGTCGACGGTATTCGAGTCGATCGCATTCGCGGTTCACGCGTGCCCGCGCTGCGCCGCCATCTGGGCGTCGTTTTTCAAGATTACAAATTACTCTCCGATAAAACCGTTTGGGAGAATGTCGGGTTCGCGCTGCAAGTTACCGGTGCGCACACGCGCGATGTCATGCGTCAGGTGCCACGCGTTTTGGATTTGGTCGGCCTCTCGCATAAGAGCCGCATGTACCCGGGCGAACTTTCAGGCGGCGAGCAGCAGCGTACCGCAATTGCACGCGCCCTGGTCAACAACCCGAAGCTGCTGCTCTGTGACGAGCCGACCGGCAATTTAGATCCGTCCAACACAACCGAGATCATGGAACTGCTGTTGCGGATCAACCTCAAAGGTACGACGATCGTCGTTGCCACACACAACCAAGCAGTGGTCGATCGAATGCGCCGGCGAGTCGTACGCTTGGAAGATGGGCGAATCGTTACCGACGAAGAGCGGGGGTACTATTTCCTTGGACTGGGGCAGAGTCAAGTTCTTTCTGGGTGAGGTTTTACGCAACTTCACTCGGAACGCGGGAATGCAGGCTACGGCAATCGGCACGGTTACCGTCACGATTATTCTGTTGGGCGTTTTCTTGTATGTCCGCGCAATGCTCTCGCATCTCGGGACGGAAGTTTTCAACCAAATCGAGATTTCAAGCTACCTCGTCCAAGACATCACGCCCGCAAGAACCGAAGCGATCCGCACGAAGCTCGCGCAAGACCCGCGCATCCTCTCGGTTGCGTTTATCCCGAAGAAGCAAGGTTTGCGCGATCTGCGCGTACGCATGAAGGGTCAGATCGACACATCTATCCTCACCGAGAACCCGCTTCCTGATAAGATGCGGATTCGCGTTCGCGCACCCGAAGAGGTTCCTGCAGTCGCGCGTTATGTGAAGAGCCTGCCCGGCATCGCGAGCGTGAATTACGGACAGGATATCGTTACGCGGCTTCTTGCGCTTGCAAGGGTCATGCGCACCGCGGGGATCGTCGTTATTTCGCTTTTCATTCTCGTAGCGGCGATTATCATCTCCAATACCATTCGGCTTACCGTCTTTGCACGGCGGCGTGAGATTTCAATCATGCAGCTGGTCGGGGCCACCAACATGTATATTCGTGCGCCGTTTATCTGCGAAGGCTTCTTGGCGGGAATCCTCGGCACGCTGACCGCCGTAGTTCTACTTGCAATCGCGCGCGCAGAGATCGTACCCAAGGTGATGGCGGCGCTGCCGTTCGTGCAGTTGAACGCCGGGGCTATCGATGTGAGTCGATTGACCCTCGAGTTGTTCGTGGTCGGCGGCGCCGTCGGAGTTCTGGCTTCATGGATATCGGTCGGGCGCTACCTGCGGACGTAAACCGCGAGCTGCTCGATGAGTTGCTCTCATACAAGGCACTCTACGAATCGCTGAACCGCCTGGTCGCCGAGGGTGTCGCCGAACTCACCGCTCAAGGTGAGATCGTTCGCTGGAATTATGCCGCCGAAACCATCACCGGTCATTCGGCGCAGAGTTTAGTCGGCGTGAATTTCCGCGATCTGCTTGATGGCGGAAACTTGAACGAGCTGTTCGACGCGCCGGCCGGAAATGAGCGACACCGCGTAAGCTTCCGGCTGCGCGATACCGCCGGAAAACTCATCGAACTGCGGGGTGCGGCGAGCACCCTGAACAGCGGTGATGCAATTGAAAGCTGGATTGTCGCGTTCGCGCCGTCGCGCAAGATCGAAGAGATCGAACAACTCAAAAACGAACTGGTCAGTACTGTCTCGCATGAGCTTAAGACTCCGCTGGCCGCCATTAAGGCCTACACCGCAACCTTACTCTCAAACCCAACGATCTACGAAACGCAGCGAACCGAGTATTTGAACGTAATCGATCAGCAGACCGATCGGCTCTCACGCCTGATCGATGACATGCTGCTTGTAACGCGGGTCGAGGCCGGTCAAATGCTCAAACGGCGCGTCCTTATCTCGCTCGATGCAATCCTCGACCGTGTCTTTGACCAGCTCACCTACGATCACGCGATGTATACCATCGTGCGCGAAAATACCAACCTGCTGCTCTCGGGTGATCCCGATCGACTGCTCGACATCTTCTCACACGTAATTGAAAATGCGGTCAAATACTCGCCGAACGGCGGGACGCTTTCGATCACGGCTCAACAGACCACCGGTCAATCGACTGTGGCGATTCGCGACGGCGGAATTGGAATTGCCGAAGAGAACCTCTCGTATATCTTCGATCGATTCTATCGGGTTGAGTCGGAGTTGACATCCAGCGTCGGCGGAAGCGGTCTTGGACTATTCATCGTGAATGCGCTCGTACGCGCGCACGGCGGCACGATTACCGTACGCAGCGAGTTGGGCGTCGGCACCACCATGACGCTTAACTTGCCGGTGCGTCCATGAAACACTTCAATGATGCTGAGGGCAAATGCATTCTGGTCATCGACGACGACCGCAATCTGCGTCGAATCATCGCCACCAATTTAGAACTTGCCGGATACGAGGTGAAGAGCGCCGAGAACGGTGTCGAAGCGCTTCGGCTGCTGGATGACGTACGGCCCGACTTAGTCTTGCTCGATGTCATGATGCCGGTTATGGATGGTTATGAGGTCGCGCGACGCATTCGAAGTCATCCGCTCAGCGGTACCGTTCCAATCATCATGCTCACAGCGAAGGGTGAAGTTGAAGATAAACTGGCGGGTTTTGAGGCCGGCGCCGACGATTATATCACCAAGCCGTTCGGCCCGCAGGAAATGCTTGCACGGGTACGCTCGAAGATTCGGCGCGTCGAAGTCGACTCATCGCTCTCACCGTTGACGCGCCTGCCAGGTAATCTCGCGATCGAAGCCGAGCTGCGGCGGCGGCTCGAAAGCGGCGATCCGTTTGCGGTGCTCTATCAAGACCTCGACAATTTCAAAGCGTTCAACGATGTCTATGGCTTTACACACGGCGACGAGGCGATCCGATTGGTCGCATCCAGCACGGTTGACGCGATTCACCGACTCGGAACCGCCCGCGATTTCGTGGGGCACATCGGCGGCGACGATTTCTTGATCGTTACATTGCCGGATCGTGCCGAGGAGATTGCTCGGGAGATCATCGCAACATTCGATCGCGAAATCCGCGCGCTCTACAAACCCAACGACCTACGACAAGGCTACATCGAAACACGCGACCGGCGCGGAACGCTTAACCGCTATCCGATTATGTCGTTGTCGATTGCGATCATCAATAGTGAAACCAGCCAACTCACGAATTACGCCCAAATCGGCGAAGCGACCGCCGAACTCAAACAGTATGCCAAGTCGATCGCCGGATCGGTCTTTGTGAAGGATAAACGTCGCAAGTGAATCGCTTCTTCGCTCTATTGCTTATTCTCGGTCTCTTGCCGAGCGCCGCGACCTCAAGCGGGCTTGAATCGCGCATTCAAGCCGAACGAGCAAAAGCCCAACAGATTCACGAA
>JALYVT010000182.1 GCA_030853105.1 Vulcanimicrobiota bacterium | reverse complement strand
CCTTTTTACGCGAAGTCGCGATTCGGACCGCGCGGATGATTGCGGGTTGGCAAACAGTCGGTTTTCAGCACGGCGTTATGAACACCGACAATATGTCGATCCTAGGTTTGACGCTTGACTATGGGCCGTTCGGGTTCATGGAAGCCTACGATCCGGACTGGATCTGCAATCACTCCGACTATGGGGGCCGATACCGCTTCTCGGCGCAGCCCGGTATTGCACTGTGGAACCTGCAGGCACTCGCAGTGGCGCTCGAGCCGCTGGTCCATGAAGCGGATGCCGCCCAGGCACTTGCATGCTACGAGCCGGAACTTCAGACGGCATATCTGGATATCTGCCGACGCAAACTCGGCCTAACGCAGTGGCCGGGTGACGGGTATCGCCTGCTAAGCGAGTTGTTTGAGCTGATGCAGCGTTCGCGTGCCGATTACACGATTGTATTCCGCAAGCTATCAGAAGTCGCGAACTCGCTTTCGCAGGCCGACGAGCGCTGGCTGGCGCTTTTCGGCGAGGATTCGAGCGCGCAACGCTGGCTTGAGTCGTATCGCAGCGTCGTTTCAAACCAACCGCTAGATGAACGCGAACGCCGGATAAGTATGAAGGCAGTGAATCCGAAGTTCATCTTGCGCAACCATCTCGCGCAGGTAGCAATTGAGCGGGCACAGGCGCGCGACTTTTCAGAGACCGACCGTTTGTTGGCTATTCTGCAACATCCATATGACGAGCAGCTCGAAAACGAGGCTTATGCAGATATTCCGCCGGATTGGGCAAAAGAGATCGTGCTGAGCTGCTCCTCGTGAGCGGCATTCGCGGAGTGAGGCATTTGTCATGAAGCTGGTGGTACTCGGATCCGCTATTGCGCTAATTTTGATTGCCTGCGGCGGCGGGGCCACAAGCGGCACCGCATCGCCGAGCGCTCCGGTCAGCCAACAATGCCCGGGCTCGACATCGAAACCGAATCCGACCGCGACCGGAGCGACCCCGCCGGCTGTAACCGGCCTGCGCCTACCCAGCGGCTTTACGATGAGCTTGATCGCGCACGTCGGCGGCGCCCGCGAACTGGCGATCGCCTCCAACGGAGACCTATTCGTCGGAACCAATGCGAGCGCGGTGTACATCGTGCCCCGTGCCGACGATTACGGGCTAGCCGGCACCCCCACAATCTTTGCTCAAATGGCGGATGCACCCGCCGCCGGGCTCACGCTGGCAAACTGCTCGCTCTATGTCGGCACGCAATTCGGTGTTTGGCGGATTCCGTATGCGGTAGGCGATCGATCTTCGAGCTCCGCACCGATTCGGATCGCAAAGGTACGCACCGACGCCTCGCGCTCCGATCACATCACCACCTCAGTCGCATTTAGCGGGAAAACGCTGTTCGCGGGTGTCGGCTCATCGAGCAATAACGCGTGGCCCGAAATCGATGCCACCCATGCAACGATCCAGAGCATGGGTCCAAACGGCGAAAACATGCAACCGGTCGCGACCCAAATCCGAAACGCCATCGCACTTACGATAAATCCTCAGACCGGAACACTCTGGGCCGGTGTCGCCGGCCAGGATGAGTTGCAAACCGGTCATCCGTACGAGATTTTCGACGCGGTTGCCTCGCGCGGCGGAGTTGCAAACTATGGCTGGCCGTTCTGTTACGAAAACAAGCGGGACGATAATGAATCCGGCGATCCTCACGAGTGCGCGCAAGCGGCAGTTCCCAAGGTCGTGTTCCCAGCATATGAAACGCCGATCGGCGCAGCGTTCTATCCGGCTAGCCCCGCCGGACCATACGCGTTTCCGTCGCGATATCGAGGCGGGGTCTTCGTTACTCTACATGGCTCGTGGCATCAAAGTAATGGCATTTTCATCGCACCGCCGCGGGTCGCGTTCGTGCCGATGAACGGCGATTCACCGCAAACGCCCGTCAATTGGGGCCATCCGACCACTCAGTGGCAAGAGTTCGTCGGCGGATACCAAGATCAGTCCGGCAACCGAAGCGGCCGCCCGACCGGAATAGCGGTCGGTCCGCAGGGCGATCTGTTCGTCGCCGACGACGACACCGGAAACATCTACCGCATCCGGCCAAAGTAATCCGGCCTTACAGCATCGGTTATTCTCGACCGACGTGAAAACGAAATTGCAGTCGGAATGTGCGCGCCGGTGCAGGCAGGCGCGGCACAATGATCGAGCCGAGACCCGTTGACGATTGCCCAATCTGCGGAACACCTAAATTGAACTCGGGCAGATTTGAGAAATTGTTCGTGTTGAGCAGGTTCTGCACGGCTAGCTGCACCTCAAGATTCTCGCGAACCGGCCGACGCAGCGTCAGATCATACACGGCAAACGGCGGCTGGTTGTAGGTGTTGTTCTTGCCCTCGAAGTCAACGCCGAGTGCGTAATAGGTGCGGTCTCTTCCGGTGTAATTGAGCTGACCGTATGCCTTCAGATACGGAATGCAGACCTCGGAGCCCCCGTTGCTGCACTGCTGCACATCGTTGGCAGGTTGCACGAAAACCGCCGGCGAGGTAAAGAATATCGACGGCACTCCCGTGACGACCGAACGCGCGAGCGTTCCGGTCGCGAAGAACCCGAGCCCGGTGTTGGGCGAGTATCGATAGGTCAGCATCGCAAGCTGCGCGTTGAGCTTGGCTGCGTTAACCGGTTGAACGATCGCCGAGTAATTCGGCTGTCCTGAAACCGGCGTAATGATCGATTCAAAAACGTTGCGTACTTGATTGCTCAACAGGTCAAAACTCAGCACACCGCCGTTATGAAAGCGCTTGTCCATACCGAGGTCGAAACTGGTTGCCACCTCTGGATTCAAACCAGGATTCTTGAGGTTAAACGTTCCGAGCGGCGCGGTGGCCGACGGCTTGGTGATAAACGGAATCCCGCTAACGAGCGATGCGTACGGAAACGTCGCCGACGTTCCATACGAAGCCCGGTATGACAGACCCGGAGACGGTGCAAAGATCAGCGACAGGTGCGGATCGAAGCGCGATGCGGTGCGCGAACTGGGAATCAGCGTGGGCTTACCGCCGACAATTGGGCCGGCTTGCTTTCCGGTAAGATTCCAATTCGTGTAATATGCGCCGACTTTCGCGATCAGGTTTCTGCGAACAGCGAGATCGCCGATCAGCGAGAGCGTCTGAAACTTCGAGGTCGTATCCGGCGTGTTAATCGACGACGGATCGCCGTAATAGGCAAACGTTTCGTCGCTGTGATAGTCGTAGGTCCCGGTCAAGACGTTCTGGCCGAACGGATGGATGAACGAGATCGTGCTGCCCTTGAGTTTGTCACTTTCAAGCAAACTGAACGGTGATTGTAAACATTGCTGCAGACCGTTTTGAATCGGCCCCAACTGACTCTTTGGGCAATTTTTATAGCCCACATTGTTGACGGGGTTAAAGTAATGATCGGGGTAATTCGCCTCGCCGGCGCCGTTGATCGCGCGCGTTATGTTCCCTAAATACGGCCGGATCAGCAACGTGTTGTTACCGAGCGCTGTGCGCAGCTGTCCGGTGAAGATAGGCTGATTGTTGGTCACCAGCGACCCCGGATAGAAGATATACGCATTGATCTGCTGACCGGTTGGATACTGCGGCGAAGAACATTGTTGCCCGGCTCCCGAGCCGAAGCACGGCACAACCGTGACCGTGCCGCCATATTGCGCGTACGCGATTCCCTGAGGGTTATAGCCGGCCTGCGAACCGGTGAATCCGAGTTCGAGTGAAGTCGCTTGCGAGAAATCGTATTTTAATTTGAAAAGCTCGCCCTTCGTGGTGAGCGGACCGCTGAGATCGCCGCACGATTGAATGATACCGGTTGCGGCCGGTGTGTTGAGCGTTGAATAGTTGGCCGGCTTCACAATGCAGCCGTTATGCTGAAAGTAGGGGCCGTTTAGACCCTGGTACGCGCCGCCCAGGACGTAACTGACTCGCCCAACTTTGCCGGTCGTTAGTAAACTGGAATATTGAGCCGCAAAGTTATCGACGCCGCTCGTAAACTCGAACGTCGGCTTCGAAGTAAAGCCCGGGGTGGTCAGGTTTGCGGTGCCGCCGATCGCGGTCGATGCAAACGGCGTGGTATTTCCGGGTCCGCTCTGCGTTTCAATTCCCTGCAGCAATCCTGTTCCGAAAAACTGCGAGAAGTACACGCCGTAGCGACCGGCCGAGAGCGGATGGCCGTCGAGCAGCACTTGGGTTTCGTATGGTTGCGAGCCGCCGAGCGAGATCGAGGTGTTGGGAGAACTGCTGCCGCGCTCGATGCCGGCGCCGGGAATCCGCTGCACGATGTCGTTGACCTGAGGATTGGCACTATCTTGAATCTCGCGACGCGTCAAACCGGACGAGGCCGAGGCACCGGTGTTGATCGACCCGTGCGCCGAGGTGGTAACCCGACCAATCGACTTAAGCGATCCTAGATCGGCAGCTTCCAGCGCAACATCGAGCGGCAGCACTTGACCGGCCACGACCACAACTCCGTCGCGGCCGATCGGCGTATAGCCGCCTCTGTTCACGTCTATGCGGTACGTTCCGATGGCCAGCGTCAGCGTAAACTTTCCGGCGCCATCGGTGGTCGTCTTGACCTGAGCCCCTGAAAGTAT
>JALYVT010000181.1 GCA_030853105.1 Vulcanimicrobiota bacterium | reverse complement strand
TTTAGTTCTTTGGGGTCGATGATGAGCGAGAGTTCGCGGAAAGGGAGAATGCCCTCCGACTTGCCGCCGATATCGACGAGCAGCTCATCTTGGTATTTGGCGACGATCAGTCCGTTGAGGACCTGTCCTTCATCGAGGACTTTGAGGGATTCTTCGTACAGGCGCTGCTCGAGTGCAAGTTGATCCTCTTCTTCTTCATGCTGCACCGGAACGATTTGTGTTGTTGAGATGTTGAAATTTCCTACCTTAATTTTTTATTTGTTTTTTTGGCACGCTCGGCACCACCAGGTGCCCCGTTGCGCCAGAACGGTTCGGACGATACTGCGGCCGCAGGTCAGACACGGTTTGCCGTGACGGCCATACACGGAGAGCTTGTTTTGAAAGCCGCCTTGCAGGCCTACTGCGTCCACGTAATCGTCGACACTGGTTCCGCGCATTTCGACTGCGCGGTTCAAGACATCCACGATGGCACGGTGCAGTCGGGTAGCCGCCGGTTTGCTCAGCGACTTTGCGGGCTTGCTCGGAGCGATCCGAGCCTCCCAAAGCGATTCGCAGGCGTAGATGTTTCCGATGCCCGCAATGCGCCGCTGATCCAGGAGAAAAGCCTTGATCGGCGTGGTCCGCCCCGACAGCATACTCATAAACGCGCTCGGAGTAAAGGCCTTAGTCAGCGGCTCGACCCCCAAATGCTCGTCCCACGGCTCGTTACGCTCGATAAGCCGCATCCGGCCGAGGGTCCGGACATCGGCGAAACTTAGCCGCATTCCGTCGCGAAAATGAAGTTCGACGCGGGTGTAGGGGTAGCGCGGCTCGCCACAAGTCTGCACGACCAGCCGGCCGGTCATCCGTAGGCTGGTCACCAGCGCTCGGCCGGATTCAAGCTCGATGACGGCATATTTGGCTCGCCGATGGACCTCGACGATCCGCTGGCCCCGGAGGGCCGTCGTGAAATCCACGCCCGCGGGCGCGATCACCGACCTCGGCAGTATTACGGTGGCTTTGGCGATCGTCTTTCCGACAACTGTACCCGCGAGACCACGTGAAATCGTCTCGACTTCAGGAAGCTCCGGCACTACGCTCCGATAGGAAATCGCAATTGCATATGACATCGAGGCTTGACAAAGTGCCAGGCCGGCAAAAGAACGCGCTTGGTTTTTGAAATTGTGTTGCGAAACTTTTCACAACGGCGTCTTTTCGGTATGTACGCGCTGTACTTCTGCGCGGATCCTTCCGCGAAAGCGAAATCGCATTCACGTCCCGCATATGGGGACACAAATTTTTCGGACGTAGGCATCATCGGACGTAGGCATCATTAGCGTTCAGGGGCGCCGATCAATGCCCCTCAGCCGCCGTCTGGGATGCCGATTTCCTGCGGAAATAATGGGTCTGGGCAAGCAATCGGCGGATCGGTCGTTACTGGGGCGGCCGGCGGAGCTGCAGTAGGGGCGATTTGGGGACCCGGCGGAGCCTTGTTTGGGGCTGGAACAGGTGCCCTAGCAGGAGCGATTACGTCCCCTGGCTCCGCACCGGGTGTATATTAGCAGCCTATCTACAATACAGCAGGCGAGCAGACCGGCATCTATACGACCTATGTCGCGCCGACTGGCGGCACTGGTGGTTTCAGCCAATACACGGCGTTCGACGGGAAGGGCGGGTCCACGACGACCACCCAATTTGACGACGGTCACGTCGTTACTACCTACAATTCTCCGCCAACACCGAGCATTTCACAGATTCAGGACGCAGCGTCGAATGGTGCGGAAACCAGCCCCGGCGGCGATAGCATTTCCGGTAGCGGGACATTTGTCGGCGGCTCAGGCGGCCGGCCGCAACCGATTTAAGGCAGGACTCTAGGAGGCGTTCCGAATGCGGAGCAACTCCTCTACTTTTCATGGAGGTTTTATGATTTTTACATTCGCTCTCGCATTTGTTCTGGCAATAAACGGTATCCAGCTTTGTGGCCCGTCTGATGGTGCCGGCCAGGACACGGTTTGTCCGACCTCGATCGCTGCACTTGAATCCCGCGCTACGCGCGAGTATATTTTGTCCACTAAGTTGACTGGGAGTCGCGCTGATATTCGGGCATTAGCGGCAGCCCGGCTGTTTTTCGCTGCGTACGCAATTCGGTTGCACGATGGTCAGCTAAACGCTGGTGCCTTCGACATCGCTACAGCTCGCGAGCTGGCGCTGCACCTTAAAAATTCAAAAACTGCGGACGCTCAAACTCGTGCGGCCGCTCAAGCCCTACTTGATGAGATCACGTATCCGCAGAAAGCACCTTATGAGTAAACTTCTCGCGCAAGCCGCGTCCGCGTACATTAAGACGCAATGCTCAATTCCAAAGGCGAAAGCGGCGAATCGCTTGACGAGTTGGTTGCGGACGTTTACGAAAAACAAGCGCGACTTAAAAATCTCCACGATTCGGAGAAGTATTGCTTATTCGACCAGGCAATGCGTTGCAGCAAGATGGTCCCGATCGCAGAGGCTAATGAATCCGTCCTCATAGCGGCGGAGGCAATGTCCTTGGTCACAAACGATTCCCCTACGCCTGCTGAAAAACAACGGCAGGCTGGGTTAGTGCCGTTGTTTCGGTTTCTAATTAACAATGAAAATTCGTCCGTCTTTGTCAGAATGAGGGCACAAGAAATGTTAGACGCAGCTCAAATCCAGCCCAGTTGTTAAGAGCCTACTCGCTAGTCACCGCGGGCTCATTTCGATTTGCGGGGAATTCCTGAAGCGGACTCTCCGAATTCCTCGGCCGGAGGTCGCTGTCTTTTGTCGGTTTTGTTGCGACAATCGGCAATTCATGATAGGATGAGGACATGGCTATCGGTCACGCTACTGCACTCTGGGATATCGTCTCTGCTGCCGACGTAGCGAAAACGCTGGGGTCAGCTCGATTAAGAGGCGTTCGGGACGCCGTCGATCTAGACGCACAAACGCGAAAAGGTTTGCCAATTGAAGTATTGGCAGCGCTGCGCAGAATTGGATTCTCTGTTGACGAAATCGCGAGAATAACGCAAAACTCGGCAAGGACAATTCACCGTTTGGTAGCAAGTCGCAATGCGAAGGCTCGCCTAAATCTTACGACTTCGGACAGAGCAGTCCGACTAGCAACTGTCGTTGCCCTCTCTGAATCGTTACTTGGCTCGCGCGATCGCGCCGTTGACTGGATTCGCACTCCGAATCGGTACCTCGGTGGCGTCGAGCCTCTGACGATGCTTGAGACCGATCTTGGGTTAAACCTGGTTCTGGAATCTGCCTATTCTGTCGCATTTGGCGGCCTTGGTTAGTGCAGCTATTCCGAATTGCCAGGAGGCAATTTGTATCCGCGCCGTTCGCCCCATTTGACGGTGAGGGGGCATATCGCGGCGGGAGTCGCTGGAACTCTCCCGGCCATCGCATGTCGTTTGCATCATTGACGCTATCCTTGTCGATGCTCGAGTACCTCGTTCACATCGAGTGGCAACAAACGCTCGGAGACAACCTTGTCCTTGTCAGTGCGCGGCTCGACGCCAAGTTGGTACGGAAGCTCAAGGCAAGTGAACTTCCATCGAATTGGCAGCGCACGCCCCGCGGTCTGGAAACGCGCCGTTTGGGCGATGATTGGTTGGAGAGCCGATCGTCGGTCGCCCTCGCGGTTCCATCGGCCGTCGTTCCAATCGAGCAAAATATCCTGATCAACCCACTGCATCGCGACTTCTCCAAATTATTCGTTCAGGCTCTCGAGCCGTTTCAATTCGACACTCGTCTGATGAAAGAATCCGTTTGAACCTCGCAACTCGTCGCTCGGGCTAATACTCATGATGCCGATATAATGATCTCCTGACAGCTACGCCGTGCTTGGGGATTCTACCGCGCGATATCAAACTTGCTGAGATATTCCTGGAGTTACCACGCAATACCGTTATGGGTCTTATTGCGGAAATTATGCGAGAGCGTTGCGTTATCGAAGACGGTCCTTTTGAAACTGTCAGCTCGTGCGAATTCGCGAACCATCATTCCGATTTTGAGGCCGTCCTTACTCGCTTCGTCGGCGGGAAGTTCGAGGACGTATTTTGCTTCGCCGGATCGGCGCGGGATTTGAGCATCGCTTGCATTCGGCGTCGGGGTTGGAACATCGCGAGCTATCGAGGTTACGCGACCGTGCGAGTCGATGAACACCATATCGAGCGGAATCAGGGTGTTCTTCATCCAGAACCCTTGCAAGCCATCAGCGTCGAAGACGAACAGCATTCCGGTGTGCATGGCCAACGACCGCACACACATCAGCCCGCGTTCGCGGTCGGCTTCGGTCTTGGCCACTTGCAGATGCAACGTTGCATGCGGTGCGCGAATAGTTATCGCCGACAGTTCAACGGCCCGAGTTTTCGAATCAGGCGAACCGCAATCGAGTGCCGCCGCGAGTAGCAGTGCGTTAAAGATCGGACTGCGCCTCTACGTCGTACCAGCTATTTCCGGTCTTTAGGGTTACTTCGAGCGGTACGCTGAGCATCATCGCTTGCTCCATCTCGGCGCGAACGAGTGCGGCGGTCTCGCGCAGATCGCCCTGCGCAACCTCGAAGATCACCTCATCATGAATCTGCAGCAGCATTCGCGCATCCAATCTC
>JALYVT010000180.1 GCA_030853105.1 Vulcanimicrobiota bacterium | reverse complement strand
CGTTTGCGGTGCGGTTCTAGTACGGCGATGGCCTGCGCGACATCGTCAAGTTCGACTGGCCCGGCGCGTTCGAGCTCCCATTCCAGCTCTAAGAGCCCCTCAAGTGCGAGAACGAGCTCGCTGCGCCGAGAATTCAAATGCGGGATCGCGTTGCCGAGCTTCTTGTATTTGACGAAATTATCGAGCGCTTGGGCTTTCGCTTGGACGCGCTCCTCATCGTCGAGTTCGTGAAGTGTGGCGTAGAGCGATACTCCGGCTTCCCGCAGTCGCTCGCGCTCAGCGGAGCTTCCCAATCGCGCTTCGATTGCCGTTAGCTCGGCGCGCAGCCGCCGCCCTCTGTCGCGCAGATACTTTGCGAGCGATCGCCGCTTTTTCTCAAGCTGATCGCCTTGATCGACCTGAGCGTGGGATTCGCGCGCCTCGGAGAAGATCGGCAGGATGGACGGCGCTCGATCGAGTTGCAGCTCAGAAAACTCCGCAAGCGCGACGATGTGAGCCTGAACCAGCCGGCCGTCGCGGCGATAGACGAACAGTGGTTCGCGCGCCGCAGAGTCGCTAACTGCTCGCTCGACGATTGCCTGCGCTTCGTCGGTCGAATATGAGTTGCTGATGAGTTTTGGGATGAATCGTGAGCTGTTCAGCGGCGGTGGTTCGTACATCTGGCCGACTTGTATTGACCGAACGGAGTTCTCCGCCGGTGAAAACTCCTTGGCCGCCGCAATGATCGTATCGTCCTTGAGTAAGATGAGATTCCCGAAACGCGGAACGAGCTCGCAGATGAGGGTCGCGCCGGCGCTTACTCCAAATCGGGATCGGCTGGTGAAATCCAGCCGCAGCATCCGATCGCCGCGCCGCGATCGCACACTTGCGAGGACCATGCCGCGCAATACGGTCCCGGCGGCGCGCACAAATCCGGGCTCCGCCTGCACCGCCAACTCGCCGGTCTCAACGCTCACCAGCGGCGTCGGCGCGAATGTGTCGAAAGCCAGCAGCGCCGCGCTCCCGCGCCGCCACATGGTGAGGGCCGGCCTTCCGTCGGCGAGGTGGCCGACATCCTGCACCTTGGAACCGCGGAAACGCTCATCGAGTTCGAGCGCGGCGCGCCGAATCAGCAGCCAGTCGGTATACATACCGCTCATTCTAGCATCTCACTCCGATATGGCCAGTTTCGGCTCGAAAACCAGGTGAACGGCGGCGTTTCTGTGAATGGGCTCCCTTTCGCCCACGTTTGGAGAATGTCGTGCTCGGCCCGGGTCTGCTTTTTGTCGTCTCCGGCCCCTCGGGGGCCGGCAAAGATACCTTGGTCGATGCGCTGCGTGCCCGTATGCCGCGCATCAAGTACTCGGTTTCGGCGACCACGCGATCTCCGCGCCCGGGCGAAATTGAAGCGGAGCACTACTTTTTTACACATCGGGATGAGTTCGAGCGTCAGTTAGCGGCGGATGGATTTCTCGAACATCGCGAGTACAACGGGAATCTCTACGGAACCCCCCGCCGGTTTGTCGAGAAGACCCTCACCGAAGGCTACGACCTAATAATGAAGCCCGAAGTGAACGGCGCCCTCGCAATTAAGAGCTCGTTTCCGGATGCGGTTCTGATCTTTCTCTTACCGGATCGCTTTTCGCATCTGCGCGAGCGATTGTTGGCTCGTCGAACCGAGACCAACGAAGAGATCGCCCGGCGGCTGGAAATCGCGCATACAGAGGTGCGCTACATCCGGGATTTTGATTACATCGTCATTAACGAAGAGCGCCGTTCCGATGATGCGGTCGCCGACTTGGAAGCCGTTGTGCATGCCGAGCGGTTTCGCATCCATCGCTACGACGACGAACACCTAAGGAAGTTGGAACATTCATGAGTGACTCGGTATTTGGAGACCTAGACGGTCTCATGGAACACGTCGATTCGAAGTTCAGTTTAGTAAACGTGGTAACCAAACGCGCGAAACAGTTGAACAACGGGGCGCCGCCGCTCACCGATAACGTGAACCCGAATAAGCCGGTTTCGACGGCGTTCAATGAGGTTGCCTCGGGGAAGATACAGTATCGCCGCACCAAGGAAGGCATAAAGTAGTCGATGTGCGGGATCGTCGGATACATCGGGGAGCGAGACAGCGTCCCGATTATTCTAGACTCGCTGCGGCGGCTGGAGTATCGGGGCTACGACAGCGCCGGCATAGCAGTAATCGATGCAAGCGGCGTACTCTCCGGGACTAAATCCGAGGGCAAACTCGGCCGGTTGGCAGAGCGCTTGCGCGACGGTGAGGCAATCTGCGGCCGGGTCGGCGTTGGGCACACGCGTTGGGCAACGCATGGGCGGCCATCCGACGCGAACGCCCATCCGCATCGCGATTGCAGCGGGAAGTTTGCCGTCGTCCACAATGGGATTATCGAAAACTACGCTCCATTGCGCGCTAAGCTAATCGAGCTCGGTCATGTATTTGCAAGCGAGACCGACACCGAGGTGCTCGCGCACCTCATCGAGATGCACTACGATGGGGATCTCGAGCAAGCGGTTCGTCGGACGCTAACTGAAGTGCGCGGAGCCTACGCGCTTGGCGTTATCTCGTCGGACGATCCCGAACATTTGATCTTTGCTCGCAACGGCGCCAGCCCGCTGGTTGTCGGCATCGGCGACGGCGAGATGTTTGTCGCCTCGGATACGCCGGCTATTCTCCAATACACCCGCAAACAGATCATCCTGCAAGAAGGCGAGATGGTCGTGGTCGGACGCGACGGTTATAAGCTAATGGCATACGATGGCAGCCCGATCGCCCGCGATGTGATGCAGGTGATGTGGGACGCGAGTTCCGCCGAGAAGAGCGGCTTTAAGCATTTTATGCTCAAAGAGATTTTCGAGCAGCCGAATGTCGTAAAGGAGACGCTCGCCGGGCGCATCGATGAATCCAACGACGTGCAGCTCGGCACCGAACTTGGCCTAAGCGAGCAGCATCTGCAAGCAGTCTCAAAGATCGCTATCACGGGCTGCGGAACCGCCTACCACGCCGGACTCGTCGGGCAGTATCTGTTGCGTTCGCTGGTGCATTTGCCGGTTGAGATGGAGCTGGCGAGCGAGTTTCGCTACGGTGACCCGGTCATCGACCCAACTGCGCTCACGATTGCGATGTCGCAGTCCGGGGAGACTGCCGATACAATTGAAGCGGTCAAAATCGCCAAGCAGCTCGGTTCGGCGGTAATCGGCGTGAGCAATGTTGTGGGTTCGCACCTCAATCGAATCGCCGACGCTATGCTGCTTACGCGCGGCGGCCCCGAGATCGGCGTTGCTGCCACGAAAACCTATCTCTCCCAAGTGACAGCGATGACGCTCTTCGCGCTGTACTTGGCGAGAGTTCGCAGATCCGCGCCGATCGAGCGGCTTCGCGAAATTGCCGACAACACCAAGCTGCTGCCGGCCGCTATCGACGTCGTGCTGAACACCTCGGACGAAATTAGAAAAGTTGCAAACAAGATTCGCAAAGCCAAGACGGTGCTGTTCATCGGGCGGTATATCAATTTTCCAACGGCGCTCGAAGCCGCCCTGAAACTCAAGGAAATATCGTATATTCACGCGGAGGGGTACGCAGCCGGCGAGATGAAACACGGGCCGATCGCGCTGCTCGATTCAAAGGTTCCGGTTATCGGCGTGATGACCGACGGCCGCGTGCGCGAGAAGATGCTCTCAAACTTGATGGAGTCCAAGGCGCGTGAAGCCCCGATCTATGTGGTCGCCAATCACGGCGATACCGAAGCACAAGCGGTGGCGGACCACGTTTTTTACGTTCCGAAAGTAGATGAACTGCTCTCTCCGATCGTCAATATCATTCCGCTTCAGCTGCTCGCCTATCACATCGCCGACATCGAAGGCAAAGATGTCGATCAGCCACGCAATCTTGCAAAGACGGTTACGGTAGAATGAGAGCCGATGGCCGCATAGCCGCAGAGCTGCGTCCGGTTCAAATCGAACCGCATTTTCTCAAGTACGCAGAAGGCAGCGCACTGATTAGCGTTGGGAACACTCGCGTGCTCTGCGCTGCATCCATCGATGACAAAGTTCCGCCGTGGATGCGCGGCCGCGGAACCGGCTGGATTACCGCTGAATATGCAATGCTTCCGCGCGCCACCCAAGAACGCACCCAACGCGAATCCGCAAAGGGAAAGATCGGCGGCCGGACCCACGAAATTCAACGCATAATCGGCCGCGCTCTACGCGCGGTGACGGATATGAAGCGGCTCGGCGAGCGCACCGTGTGGCTGGACTGCGATGTCCTCCAAGCCGACGGCGGCACGCGCACCGCCGCGGTAACCGGGGCTTATGTGGCGCTGACACTAGCATTACTCAAACATTTCGAGAGCGGCGATCCAGGCAAATGGCCGCTCCGCGAGCAGATTGCTGCAACCAGCGTCGGCTTGGTTGCCGGCGAGCCGCTGCTTGATCTTGCGTATGGTGAAGACAGCATCGCCGAAGTCGATATGAACGTCGCCATGACCGCAGGCGGAAAGTTCGTCGAGATTCAGGGCACCGCCGAGGCCGCACCGTTCGACCGAGCGGAACTGGACCGCCTGTTGGATTTGGCCCAAATCGGCATTCGTCAGCTTTTCGCGGCCCAGTTAGCAGTATTAGACGACAACGGGTTCAAATC
>JALYVT010000179.1 GCA_030853105.1 Vulcanimicrobiota bacterium | reverse complement strand
GGAATATACCGCTTGGTTCGAAGTTGAAAGAACAGCGCGATCAAAAACAGCCCGCTCATCACATACGATGTGTTTACGAGGCCCAAGTGAAGGGTGGTGGACAGATAGTCGGCGGCCGTTTCGCCGACGGTCGTCGCCAACACTTTGATGATCCAGAAGAGGACAATGACCTCTGGAACTTTGTTCAACATTGTCGCAAGCGTGGCGCCGCTGCCGGCGGAATTGCGGAAACTCTGCATTGGGGAAAGCATACCGGAAAGTTAGCAGAGGCAGATGAACCTCAGATGAATCCTGATTGCACGCTAAAATAGGTCAGTTTGTACCGGGCCGCTTTCACACAATGACGCCACTCGCGTCCCAAGCAGTCGAACGGGAGACCCGTGCAGTTCGGCGCGCTCCAAGCAATGGGCCGCCGCTGCATAGATTCGGGACGAATCCCCGGTCGGTTCCTTCAGATGCGTTTGACGAACAATGCTTGAAAAATCGCCCCGCTTTATCTTGATCCCAACGGTTTGCGCCGATAGTTTTTCGGCCGCCAGCTTACCGGCAAGCTCCTCCGACTGCACGCGAACCAAATCGAGCAGCTCGTACGACTCGGTAACGTCGTACTCAAACGTCTCCTCGGTTGAAATCGACTTGGTTTCGCGGTCGGTCTCCACCCGGCGGCTGTCGCGGCCGCGTGCGAGTTCTCGCAGTTCGTATCCCCAGGTTCCGAAAAGCGCATGCAATCGGGAGTCATCGAGCTCGGCGAGTTCCCCGATTGTTGTAATTCCGCGGGTATGCAAGCGGGTTTGCGTTTTCGGCCCGACGCCCCACAACCGACCTACCGGCAGCGGCGCAAGGAACGCTGCCTCTTTTCCCGGCGCAATAGCGCGCAGCCCATTTGGTTTGCAGAGATCCGAGGCGATCTTGGAAACCATTTTGGCAGCCGATACGCCCGCGCTAAGCGTTAACCCGATCTTTTCAAGCACTCTCGCGCGGATATTCGCGGCGATTTCAACTGCGCCGTCAATCGGAACATTTTCGAGATCGACAAAAGCCTCGTCCATCGATAGACCCTCGACGCGCCTGCCGCGCTCGGCAAAGACGGCAAAGATTTCGCGCGAGATCGCTTTGTATTTCGCCATGTCGGGAGCAACAACGATGAGCTGCGGGCACGCTGCGAGTGCCTTGTAGAGCGGGATCGCCGAACGCACTCCGAACGGCCGCGCCTCATAGGAGGCTGTAAGCACAACCGCCCGACGGCTGCTGCCCGCAACCGCGACCGGTTTACCGCGCAGCGACGGATCGTCTCGCACCGCGACGCTCGCGTAAAACGCGTCAACGTCAAAATGCGCGATCAGTTAGGCGGCCTCAACTCCATCGAAGATCAAGCGAATCGCCTGCATGTTGCGAATATCGTCGTCGTCTTCGCCGGGAGTCTCTAAAATCGCGGTCTTGTCTTGTAATTCCGGTCGTGCGGCGAGCGCGCGAAAGCCTTCAAAGCCGATCAAGCCTTCACCGATGTGCCAATGCCGATCGCGGTTTCCTCCGAGCGGCACCTGTGTGTCGTTAAAATGAAACATGTGCAGGCGATCCAGACCGATCTGTTCGGCGGCCTGGTAGATGAACTCGTCCACGCCGTGCTGCGAATTGATCTCATATCCAGCCGCCCACGCGTGAGCAGTGTCGAGGCAAACGCCCAGTTGCGGATGATTCACCGTTTTAATGAAAGCGCCGAGCTCTTCAAGCGTACCGCCGCATAGCTGGCCCGCTCCCGCCGAGTTTTCCATCACCAGATAGACATTTGGAGCAATATTTTCGAGGGCCGCTTCAAGCAGGCGGCAAGCAGCGGTAAAGCCCTCGGAACGGTCGCGTTTCCCATACGAGCCGAGGTGGGTGTTCACATACCGGATGCCGCCGATGTTGGCGACCTCCAGATCGTTCTTGAGCAACCCGAGTGACCCAGCGGTGATCTTCGGGTCTTCGCTCGCCAAGTTGATGAGGTATGAGGTGTGGATTACGCAGGGATCGATGTCGGCCGCTTGACGCAAATGTGCAAAGTTCTCAAGCGATGCGCGGTCGATAGCCCCGACGCGATAGCTGCGCGGATTGCCGCTGAAGATTTGAATGGCGCGACTACCGATCTTCTGCGCATGCGCGACGACGGCGGGATAGCCTCCCGAGGTGCGCGCATGAACGCCGATTCTCATTACAGCTCTGAGTCAGAGACCGGGACGTTTGCGGTAATGTTCGCGGTCAGCAAGTCGAGTTCGAGCGGCTGGCCGGCTTCAAGCTCCATCTGCGGCAAGTCGCCGAGATTACGCAGACCGAACGACTCCAAGAAATCCGGGCTGGTCTTGTAGAGCATCGGTCGCCCAACGACGTCCTTGCGACCGGCTTCATCGATGAGCCGGCGATCCAGCAGCGTCGCAACGACACTCTCGGCTGAGACACCGCGAATTGCTTCGATCTCGCTCTTGGTGACCGGCTGCAGGTACGCGATGATCGCGAGCGACTCCAGCGCCGGTGTCGACAGATTCACTTTGGGCGGCAAGAGATAGGCTTCGACGACCGCTCGCGCCTGGGGGGCGCTTGCAAAACGGTAGCCGCCGGCGATCTCACGCAGGACGATTCCGCGCCCGGCAAACTCCGACTCGATCGCTTGCAAACTCGCCGCCACTTCGATATCGGTCGCTGCGGTAAGTTTGCATATCTGTTTGATCGATAGCGGTTCGCTTGCGACGAACAACAACGCCTCGATCGGCAGTTGCAGACGCTTTACGGCGGCCTCGAGATCGACCTGTTCCGTTGGCTGACCGGCATCGTCGAACTCGATCGGAGTTTCGTCAATAATGTCGCTAGGGTGCTCGTCGGTTTGAATGGTTGTCATCCTGATATCAGTTCAGCGCGGCAGTCTGCGGGATTGGGAAGAGGCGAATATCATCGAAGAGTTCAGGCTGCTCGAAACCGACCCGGCCGCGCCGAATGAGCTCCAGTACCGCAAGAAATGTTATGATGATCGACTCGCGGCCAAGTTCGCGACAGAGCGAGGAGAACAACGCCTCACCATGTTCGCGAATCTTGCGTGTGATATAATCCATCTGCGCGATTAGTGAGACACGTTCGCGTGCGATCGTCCGCTTCTCGGGCTTCGCGCTGCGAAGCATCGCTAGGAACGCGCGGGTAAGCTTTTCCGGGTCAATACGATAACGTTGCGTAAGGTCGCTCATGACGTCGCCGCCTTCGCGATAGTAAAATGAACCGGCTTCGAGTTGGCGATTGCGCAGCTCTTCACCGACCTCACGATACTTCGAATACGCGATGAGGCGAGCGCGAAGCCGTTCTTCGACTTGCTCGGGCGTATCGCCGTCATCTTCCTGGAACTCACTTGGAATCGGCGGCAAGAGCGATTTCGATTTCAAGAACACCAGCGTAGCCGCTATCACCAGATACTCAGCGGCCACCTCGACGTCGATCGCTTCCATCATCGAGATGTACTGGAAGTATTGCTCGGCCATACTCGCAAGCGGAACCGTCGCGATGTCGAGTTCTTTCTCACGCACCAAGTGCAGCAGCAGATCTAGCGGCCCATCGAACACCTCAAATGAAATATTGCATTTACCGGGCGTGCCGGTCTGCAGTTCGGACTCGAGGGCGGTCAAGAAGTTCTCTGCTCGGCAGTTCTCGGCATGAGCGGCAACTCGCCGAAGGCGGTGGGATTAGCGGCCATAAACTCAAGCGCCAAATCGACTAGCCGCTTTTCGTTGACGTACTTCAGGTTTTTCTTGGCGGCACCTATATCGAACCACGCCGCTTCATCGACTTCGTGGTCGTGGTTCGCGGTGTCTCCGGAGAGATAGCGCATCAGGTAAAACGTGACCGACTTTTTGTGTTTGGAGCGGTTCAGATAGAACCAGTACGAGATGTCGTTAAGCTTGGTGATCAGCTCCGCCCAGCAGCCGGTCTCCTCGCGAACCTCGCGCAGAGCGGCCTGTTCGTGCGATTCGCGCGACTCCAAATGCCCCTTAGGCAGCGTCCAAATGCGCGGCTCACCCCGCCCGATGAGCAGAGCATCGTAGGACGACTCGCGCCGACGCAGCACCAGCCCGCCGGCCGAAACCTCGTATTTGATCCGCATACTTTGTGCCCCTGAGGACTGCAAAGGCGCCCCTAGCGACGCCTTCCGATTACCTCAATTATAGCCGATGCCACCAAGAAGCGCCTGCCTAAAGGAGCCTCCTTTTTTTGATGACCCCGTAACTGGACGCCGAACTGAAGTCGTCCTAGTTTCAGGCGTTAGACGGATGCCATCGCAGGTCGGGTTGCCGGGCGGCGCGGGTTTCATCGATGCGGCCGACAACGGTGTTGACGGGGGATGCGAGTATTGAATCGGGATCGGTCTTGGCGGTCTCGATAATCTTGCGTAGGGCCGCGATAAAGCCGTCGAGGGTTTCCTTCGATTCGGTTTCGGTCGGCTCGATCATTAAGCACTCAGGAACCAGCAGCGGGAAGTACATGGTCGGTGCATGGTAGCCGTCATCGAGTAACGCCTTGGCGACATCGAGCGCGCGCACGCCGGTCTCTTTCTTCAACTGTTGGGCAGAAGCGACGAACTCGTGTCGGCAGATCTCGGGATACGGTGTATCCAAGAACTTCTCAACGTGTACGCGGATATAGTT
>JALYVT010000178.1 GCA_030853105.1 Vulcanimicrobiota bacterium | reverse complement strand
CGGCGCTACCGAGCGAAAGTAAGAATTTGCGGCCTTTGCGATCGACCAGGAGCACTCCGATCATCGTGATCCCGAAGTTTACGATGCTGAACAGCAGGCTGCCGATATGCGCTTGGTAATCGGAGAGACCGCCTTGCAGAAGGATCGTCGTATTGTAGCCGATGATCGAGTTTACACCGGTGAGCTGATTCAAGGTCAAGATCAGACACGCCAAGATGAACGGCACAATATACTTGCGCCTCGCGAGCGATTCTCGGTAGTTAACGCCGCGCGCCGCAACCGCGCCTGCATCGGCGGCGGCATTGGTTTCCATCAACAACAGTTCGGAATCGGCCTGTTCCGTGGTGCGAGAGCGTTGTAATGCGGCTAGGGCAGCAGCCTTTTTGCCGCGTCGGAACAGCCAGCGCGGTGATTCCGAAACAACTAAACCGCCGAGTAGAAACAGCAAGCCGGGCGGAAGTGAAAGCCAAAACGTGCCGCGCCACGCGTGATCCTTGAAAGCGAATATCTCGGCAGTGTTTCCAAGCTTCGTAACCGCACCAAGACGATAGCTGAAGTACAGCGTAATTAGCGCCGCCAGCACGAAACCAAACGTGAGCATCCACTGAAAGATGCCGGTGCCCTTGCCTCGATTCGATGCTCCCAAACATTCGGCGAGATAGAGCGGAACAGCAACGCCGATGAATCCGCCGCTCATCCCTTGGAGCAGGCGGCCTAACACCAGCGGCGCAAAGCCGTGCGCCAGCGCGATGATCGGAATGCTGATTACGAACATCAGCGCACTGAGAATCATGAGGTTCTTGCGCCCGATCCAATCGGCCAGCGCTCCAGCGCCCAGGCTCGAGATGACGCTTCCTAGCAAGACTGCCGCAACAATGAACGAGAGTTGGCTAGGATCAAGCCCCGAGGTCGCCTCGAGATACGGCAGGGCACCCGCGATGATCCCGACATCGATTCCGAACAGCAAGCCGCCCAAGCCCGAGACAATCAAAAGCAGGCGGTTATAGACCGAGTTCGATAGCGCGAGGTTCATCAGGACCCTTTGCGCCGCGGTCGTGCGCTGCCCTGCTTTCAAAAACGGAACTGTCGGCGAACCGGACGAATCCAGCTAAGCTGTGAACCAACAAGAGAAGGCCGCGCGACTGCGCGAATTGCACCACGCGGGCGACCCGCTGGTTTTCGTGAATGCCTGGGACTGCGTTACCGCCCGCATTCTTGAAACGATGAACGCTTCGGCGATTGCTACCAGCAGCGCCGCGATCGCAAACGTGCATGGATTTCGCGATGGTCAAGGGATGTCGCGCGCCGCGATGCTTGACGCGGTTTGTGCCATCGTTGCCGCGGTCTGCGTTCCAGTCAGCGCCGACCTCGAAGGCGGATACGGTGAAAGCGTTGACGACGCGATCGCGACCGCGAACGGTGCGATCGATGCCGGTGCGGTCGGTCTGAACTTCGAAGATGCGAGCGATGACGGCTTGTTATCAACAGATTTGCAGAGTCGGCGAATTCGCGCAATTCGGCAAGTCGGAACGCAGCGCGGAGTCGACCTTGTGATTAACGCGCGTACCGATGTCTATCTCAAGTCGATCGGCGCACCCGAAGGCCGGTTCGCGGCGACGCTCGAGCGGGCGAAGGCGTATGTAGAAGCGGGAGCCGACTGCATTTTTGTGCCGGGTGTTTCCGATAGCGGCACTATTGCCAAGCTGGTGCAGGCGATCGCGGCGCCGCTCAACATTTTGGCCGGCGCGAACACCCCCTCGGTTAGCGAGCTCGGGCGCCTGGGCGTGCGTCGAATCAGTTGCGGCGGCGCGCCGCACGGTCACGTGATGGCCGCTTTCCAAAAAGTCGTCGCCGACGTAGCAGAGCTAGGGACGTTCGATTTTGCTTCGGACCGAATCTCACACGCCGACTTAAACGCGCTGTTTTAGCAAGAAAACAGTCGAAAAGAAGGGCCGTCCTTTAACAGGCGCGTTTGTTCCCCATATCGGTAAAAGTAGACATTAAGCTTTTACCCCCTTGAAATCTGCGCAAGAAATTGCTAAAACCTTACAAACAAGTTACCGGGATATTGCTTGCTAGGCTCTTGTCTACGAGATGAGGTGGGTGTGTACGTGGTTCGGGATGTACCTTCGGCGGTGCCGATTGATCTATCGTCACTTGATATTGACGCGGAGCTCCTTCGGCGCATTCCGCGCACGCTGGCGCTACGCCACCATGTGTTGGCACTCGCTGCGGACGGCAACGTACTTACTGTTGCGCTTGCAAATGTAAACGATGATGAAGCGATCGAGCGTGTTCGGCTAGCCACCGGGATGCACGTTCGCGCCGTCGCCGCATCGCCGGATGCGATTCGCGAAAGGCTGCACGGAATCTACTCGCCGTACTCGGCAGGCGCTAATGACGAGGCGCCGGCGATTCGGATTGTCGATACCGTGCACGATCGCGCAATAGCGGCTCGCGCGTCCGACGTTCATATCGAACCCACGCGTTCGGGCGGCCGAATTCGCCAGCGCGTCGATGGAATTCTGCGTGAGCTCAAGCAACTATCACCGGAACTGTTGGCGCCGGTCACCTCGCGGATTAAGCTTTTGGCCGGCATGGATATCGCAGACCATCGACAGCCGCAGGATGGGCGTTATGAAATCGAGATCGAGGGGCGCGGCATTGACGTGCGGGTCTCGTCGGTTCCGACGCTCGATGGGGAAAAGCTCGTGTTGCGTCTACTCGATCACCACTCGCGCGTTCCAAGGCTTGAGGAGCTCGGTATGCCTGAGGCGATTTTGAAGACCTTCCGGCGCGCGGTTCATTCGCCGAGCGGATTTATCATCGTCTGCGGTCCGACCGGCAGCGGAAAAACGACAACCCTATACGCAACGCTCTCTGAACGCAACGTCGAGTCATCGAATGTTTGCAGCGTTGAAGACCCGATCGAAATTCGGATTCCGGGCGTTGCGCAAGTTCAAGTGAACGATCGCGCCGGCCTCTCGTTTCCGGCGGCGCTGCGGTCGTTTTTGCGTCAGGATCCCAATGTCGTTATGATCGGCGAGATGCGCGACGCGCAAACGGCGTCCGCCGCCCTCTCAGCTTCGCTCGGCGGCCAGCTCGTGCTTACGACGCTGCATAGCAGTGACGCCGGCGGCGCAATAGAACGTATCGGCGAGCTAGGAGTTGAGCGGGCGGCGCTGGCGACGACCCTGAGCGCGATAGTTTCTCAGCGGTTGGTGCGCAAGTTGTGTGTAGAGTGCCGCGAGCGTCGACCGACTTCCACAACTGCACTAGCCTGTTTGGGGGCTCGCTGCCAAGATGCATTCGCGCCGATCGGCTGTTCGAGCTGCGACCAAACCGGGTACCGCGGCCGAATCGGTATATTTGAGCTGCTGCGTTTTACGGTACCGCTTCGTGAGGCTTTGGCACGCGGCGCCGGTGGTTCTCAGATCGCAAGCCTCGCTGCTCAGAGCGGTTATCGGTCATTGGTATCGGATGGCCTGGAAAAGGTGCTGGAGGGCCAGACCAGTTTCGAAGAGTTGGAGCGCATTTGCGGCGGGGACGCCTGGTGAGTGCTGAACTAGAGGCGGTGCGATTGGCCGAAGTGCTGCGAACCGCGCGAGCCAGAGACGCATCCGATGTGCATTTAACGCCGGGCTGCGTTCCAATCTTTCGGGTAGATGGTCGTTTGGAACCGATGCGGTCACTTAGCATGGACGCACCGGAGACCGCCCGCATGGCGGCCCATATTTTGAACACCTCGGCGAGGGTCCGATTTGATGCTACCGGCGATGCGACAGTCACGTATCGCTGCGGCGAAAGCGGGGCGTTCCGAGTTCACGCATACCAAACGAGTCGCGGGTGTTGTCTCGCTATACGCCTGCTCGCTCTGCGCGTGCCGCCACTGGAGGCGCTGCAGCTTCCAAAGATCGTCACGACGCTCTCCGAGAAGCAGACCGGTCTGATCATCTTTGCCGGCCCCACCGGAAGCGGTAAGACGACCGCGATGGCCGCGGTCATAGATCGGGTTAATCAAACCCAATCAAAACACATCATCACGATCGAAGACCCAGTCGAGTACCAGCACGAATCTAAACGCTCGATCGTAAGCCAGCGTGAAGTTGGCAGCGACGTATCCACGTTCGCCGAGGCGATCGTTGGCGCGCTGCGCTCCGATCCGGATATTGTTCTCGTGGGAGAGATGCGCGATGGTCCTACTATGAAGGCAGCGCTCACCGCTGCAGAGACCGGGCACCTCGTCGTTGCAACGTTGCATACCGCTGACGCGCCACAAACCATAGACAGAATCATTGATGCATTTCACGGATCGGACCAAGCGCAGGTCCGCGTTCAACTCGCACAATCGCTGCTGGGAGTGATTTGCTTGCGGCTAGTAAACTGCCTGGGGCGTCGCGGTCGTCGGGCAGCCGTCGAAGTGTTGGTTGCAAGCGATGCCGTGCGAAATATTATTCGTGAGAGCAAATCGCATCAATTGCGCAATCAGATCGCGACCGGACGGTATCTGGGAATGCAGACGCTCGAATCACACCTGTCCGAATTAGTTTCGCGCCATGAGATCGGTTTGAGTGAGGCGCAAGCGGCGACTGACCGGCCAAACGAGATTCTCGGCGCGGAAGCTGTAGTAAACGCATGAGTTCACTCTATCGCTATACTGCCCGTAGTACGAAGGGTCGGTTCATACAAGGGTCGATGGAGGCGC
>JALYVT010000177.1 GCA_030853105.1 Vulcanimicrobiota bacterium | reverse complement strand
GCGTAGAGCAGATCCGGGCGCTTCGCTGCCACGGAGAGGCCCACGATCGAACCCCAGCTGTGCCCGAGCAGAAACACCTTGCGTTGTCGATATTTATGACGTAGCAACTCGATGAGTTCTATCGCGTCGTCGCGGTAACGATTCACGTTGAGTGTCGGTGCAAGTGTTTGCGGATCGTTGAGCGGAAAGGACTTGCCGGCACCACGCTGATCCCATTGAACAACCGTGAAGAAGTCTTCCCAAGGCCGCTGGAAGGCCCAAGCGACGGGCATTTCGGGCGCGGCCGGGCCGCCGTGGATGAACACGAGGATGGGGTTTGCGCGATCGGCACCACGCACATTGACCACCTGGCGAGTCCCGCCCAGCACCGCCTCGAATGTTTCCTGGACCCCGTTCGGCGTTACGATCCGGTCGATGTCGGTGACCACCGCACGGCCGGGCGCGTAAATATCGGCGCTAAAGGGCGCTTTCGTCGATGCCGCCGCCACGAGCGGCAGAAGCGTCGGCAGCATCAGCAAACAGATCGCGAAACGCCAACCTCGGTGTGAAGTGTTGCGGTCGCTTTTTCTATATTGCAGCATGATGTCAGGTGTGATTTCCTTCCGGGTCGTTTGCGCGGGACATCTTAATTACCGGCAACCGCGTCATTTGGGTTCGCTCTCCACGCTTTGCTTTAGCAGAATTACGCCAGGCGTTTCCTACTTACAACTCGGGGTCAGCTTTTTCGTCATTTGAGAATTCACCCCAAGCGCACGCATCGTCTTTTGCAGCCGAGAGCCGCTGTGCCGCATCAGCCCATCCTTCTCGCGCAACTTTCTTGGACTTGCGTAGAACTATTGCATCGCTCTCGAAAGTCAGGGTAATGTAGGGTCTTGTCAGGCCGATTTGCGCCAAGAATGCCTTAGGCAGAATGATTCCCTGCGAATTTCCCATTTGGCGAAGTCTAACCCTCATACGTCAAGTCCGCAAACGCCTGAGATGAGGTCATCGGCGGTATGCATCTTTACGATCAAGTACGCGCAAAACGCGAATGACGTCGGGTTCCGGTCGATCCAGCAACGCTCGCCAACGCCCAACGCGAATCCTCCACCTTTGAATGTCACTCAGCTTTTCGACATCAACGTAGGGCTCGTGACGAGCCCACGCCTTAACGGCATCCATAACGGCGGAACGATCACCGCTGGGTAACGCCCTGAGGTCTCGTTCGGCTCGCGGCGTATAGACAACCCGACGCAACTTTACGAAATTCCGAGGCGGCTTCGCACTTCTTTGTCGGAAATGGCGTTGGCTAGATCTTCGTCCGTTAGTTCCGCAAGAGCGGCGCGTTCATCGGGTTCCATCGGCGCGACCGGCGCCGTCAATAGCTGGATAAGGGCGCTGTCCCCGCGTCTGTATGCGTCAAGTAGCTCTGCTGCAGAGCCGACCTCTTCGTCGGGCAACTCATCGACCAAGTCGTGCAACTGGTTGCGGGTCATCATCGGTATAAATTATACCACGCTTTGGAGTTTATGGCACGAAAACGACCAGGCAAAGCCAGGTGGCTAAAGTCCCTTTCAGCAAAGCCGATACTAGAAGTGTAAGCGGTCGGACTGCCCTTCGCACGGGTGGAGACCGCAACCGGAGCCGGATTGATTGATGGTCCCGGATGTGCTGGTAAAGCACAACCAGTCGTGCGGAGGTTTTTCTTTTGGTACGTGGACTCTATACCGCAGCCGCCGGAGCGCTTGTAGCACAAGCGGCAGCCGACAACATCGCAAACAATCTTGCGAACGTCAACACGAGCGGGTTTAAGACGACGCTGCTGCAGGTTCAGTCCGCGCCGACGCTCGATCTTTACCGTATTCAAACCGATCCCGGGCAGACGGCGGGTCAACGGACCCCCGGAGTCTCGGTTCAGCAGCACGTTGGAACGCTCGGCACCGGTTCATGGGTCTACGACACGCCGACGCAATACGAACAAGGCGCGCTGGAGAACACCGGCAATCCGCTCGACCTCGCGATCTCCGGCCCCGGCTTCTTTTCGGTGCAGACACCGCAAGGCGTGCGCTACACTCGCGATGGGCAATTCGTTCGCAACGCTCAAGGGCTGCTCTCGACGCAAGACGGCAACTTGGTGCTCGGCCAAAACGGGCCGGTCGTGATCGCCGACGGCAAGCTGAACATCGGTCGCGATGGCACGCTAAGCGTGAACGGCGTCGTTCAGAATCAGCTTCAAGTCACCCAATTTGCCAACAGCATCGCACTGCGCAAGCAAGGCGACAACCTCTTTGTGGATACCGGCGCGGCGCGTCCCGCACCGGGCACGACCTCTGTCGTGCAGCAGGGCTTTCTCGAAAAAAGCAACGCCAACGTCGTGCGCTCGATGGTCGATCTGATCGTCGCCGAGCGCTGGTTCGACGCAAATCAAAAATCGATGCAAACCGAAGACGACGCTACCGGCCTGGCGATCAACACCGTCGGCAACACCAAGCAATAAGGAGCCAAGACACCTACAATGATGCGAGCACTCTACACTGCAGCCAGCGGCATGATCGCCCAGCAGTACAATATCGATACCATCTCTAACAACTTAGCGAACGTCAATACGACCGGCTTTCGCAAGAACGTCGCGCGGTTTCAGGACCTGGTTTATCAAGAAATTAAGGCGCCCGGTTCGCCGGTCGGCGCTTCATTGGTTCCGGTCGGAACGCAGGTTGGGCTCGGCGTTCAAGTCGGCTCTTCCGAAAAAGTTTTTACTCAGGGGACACTCGTGCAGACCAGCAATCCGCTCGACATGGCAATCGAAGGAGACGGGTTCTTTCAAGTCACCCAACCCGACGGGACGGTTTCCTACACGCGCGACGGCTCATTTAAGCGCGACGCCAACGGCTCGATCGTCACCTCCGACGGAAACTTTCTTTCGCCGCAGATCACGATTCCGCAGAATGCGCTCTCGGTGCAAGTCGGGTCCGACGGCACGGTAAGCGCAATTGTTCCGGGCTCGGCGCTGCCGCAGACGCTCGGCCAAATTCAACTCGCGCGGTTCACCAATCCGGCCGGACTCTCGCCGATCGGCGGCCACAATCTCTACACGCAAACCGCCGCCTCGGGTGCGCCGATCGTTTCCCAGCCCGGCCTCAACGGCGCCGGCAATCTGCAAGGCGGCTACCTCGAGCAGTCAAACGTCGCCGTGGTTGAAGAGATCGTGAACATGATCGTCGCTCAACGCGCCTTTGAAGCCAACTCGAAAGCCGTCAGTACGGCCGATGAGATGCTCCAAACAGCCGTCGCGGTTAAGCGATAGTCGATTCGATGCGACTGCTGATTGCACTGGTCGCTATGCTTACCGTGTTGCCAATGGCAGCACCGGTCGCGGCTACGCCCAATTTGCAAATTATCGCGGGAAAGCAGATCGCAACCGCTGCCGGCCGCGTCGTTCGCGACTTGAAGCTCGGCCGAGACTCGCAGATACTGGCACCGTTTTCGGTAGCCGACCAGCGGCTTGCGCCGGGGCGCGTAACGCTCGTTGCCGGATCGCCGATGGTGACGCCGAGCTTCATCAACGTGCCGGTTACCATCGAAGTCAACGGCCGAATTGCACGCACTGTCTATACCGGCTATCGCGTGCAAGCGATGGTTCGCACGGCGGTTGCCGCGCGAGACTTGGTGCCCGGCAGCGTACTCCAAGTAGGTGACGTGGAAATGGCGCGGGTACCGTTCACCGGGCAGCCGGGTAATGGAACCGATGTACTGATCGGGCGCAAAGTTACCGGCGCTTTTGTAAAGGGCATGCCAATTTTCATCGAAGCGACTAGCGTCGATCAAATTGTACGCGCGGGATCGAGCGTTATCTTGATCGTGCGCGATGGGGCGGTTGCCTTAACTGCCGATGTACTTGCTAGGACGAGCGGAGGCTTGGGCGACCAAGTATCCGTTTATAATCCCGCAACGAGAAAACAGATCACCGGAATCGTTACGGGCCCAGGGAGGGTTGAACTCGAGCTGCCTGGAGGCGATGCAGAATGAGACTCTTTGTACTATTCGCGATTATGCTGGTTCCGAGCGCGGCATTCGCCGACACGCTCTATGTTGCGCCGCCGCCGCCGAGCGCGCCGGGACATCCGCTGCGGCTTACGGCCGATCATCGCGCCGCCCAGATCGGCGATCTAGTGGCCGTTCAGTTTAACTTCAACGTGCAGAGCTCAAGCAGCGATGTAACGCAGAACGCGAAGAACTACAATATTGGGCTTGCTCCGGGAACGGGCAATGCGGCGCTGAGCTTCTTGCGCTTTCCAACCTCGATAGGTGGCCAAACGGGTTCTCAAAGCGCCAAGACCAAGAACGGCAGCAACACGTTTGCCACCGCGATGATGGCGACCGTCGTCAACGTGCTGCCGAGCGGTGTCCTGCAGATTCAGGGCGATCAGCAGCTCCTCGTCAACGGTGAAAACCAAACGCTCCGCGTTAGCGGCTACGTTCGACCCGAAGACATCGATGCAACCGACAACGTGCTCAGTTCACGCATTGCAAACGTGAATGCGTTCTTCATGGGCGACTTCCAAGAAAAGAACAAGGGCTTGATCCGCAAGATTTTGGATTTCTTATTCTAATGAAAATGTTTATTACGGGCCCCCTCGGGGAATCGCGCACCGGCAAAATGTTGAAGGGCCCGCTAGCCTGGGGGCCCCAACGTAGTTGGGGGGCGCGCAGCCTGGGGCGGAGCGCCGTCAGACTTATTACGGGCC
>JALYVT010000176.1 GCA_030853105.1 Vulcanimicrobiota bacterium | reverse complement strand
GGTTTTTTCAGAGCACTCGTGGCAAGATCGTCGCCGAACTGCGGCGCACGCGCTCCGCGTCCGCGGTTGACTTGGCCAAGGTATTCGGGCTCTCGCCCAATGCGATTCGCCAGCAGCTCGTCGTTCTTGAACGCGACGGCCTGGTTGTCGAGCGCTCCGTGCGGCGCGGCCCGACCAAGCCGACCTACGAGTTCTCGCTGACCCCGCAGTCCGAGAAGCTCTTCCCCCAGCATTACGATCGGATGCTCTCCGCAGTTTTGCGTGAAGTTCGCGACCAACAGGGCGCGGACGGCGTAAAATCGATCTTCGACGGCATCGCAAAACGCGCATCTGACAAGGCCCGCGAACGTGTAACCGCCGGCGATGTTGAGGGCAGACTCACACAGTTGACTGAAGTTCTGCGCGATCAAGGCGTCGTTGCCGATTATAGTTTGATCGACGGCGGATTCGCGCTGCACGAACACAACTGCCCGTACGGCAGCGTTGTCGGCGAGCATCCCGAAGTCTGCTCGGTGATCCATCGCGTGCTCGATGATACGATCGGCGGCGAGCACACCCAAACCGAATCGCTTGCAACCGGCGGTCAAGAATGCCGGTTCGAAGTTAAAGTTAGTTCAGGAAAGGCCTAAACACTGTGGATTTCGCAAAATTTCAACGCCTAGTCGAAGAGCGCAGCGGGTTTCGCACGATGGAAAACCCGACCGCGAGCGGTGAGTATTTCAGCGATTCTTGCGGCGACCTCTATAATTTCTTCCTGAAAGTCGGTCCCGGGGCGATGATCGAAGATATCTCATACTTCACCACCGGTTGCGGTTTCGGTACGGCAACCTGCAGTCTAGTCGTCGATCTTGCTAAAGGCAAAACGATCGATGAAGCACTCGCGATTACCGAGCAGAACATTCAAGATCAACTCGGCGGTTATCCCGAGAAGAAAAGCGACTATCCGGGCCGCGCTCTCGAAGCGCTCAAGATTGCGATCGACGACTACAAACAAAAAGTCACCTCCGGTAAAGTTCCCGACTACGGCAGCATGCCGGCCGCAGCTCGTGCCCCCGAACCAGTTGCCGCTGCACCAGTGCTGCGCCAAATCGACGAAGGCAAAGTCCTCATCAAGCTGCACTAAAGCACCGGGTCCGGCGCCTACGTAGTCGAAATGCGCGACCGCTAACACAATGCCTAAGAAACCAATATGGGCGGCGGATATCGAGATCGCCGCGCCTTTGGCGGCTAGTCTTGTGGCCGCGCAGTTTCCGGAGTTCGCGGGCTCAAGAATTGAGCCGTTGGGTATAGGTTGGGACAACGCGGCGTTTTTGATCGACGACCGCGCCGTCTTTCGGTTCCCGCGTCGGCGTATCGCTACGAAGTTGATCGAACGGGAGATCGCTATTCTGCCAAGCATCGCATCTTGGCTGCCAATTCCCATATCGTCACCACGATACGTCGGCACTCCGTCGGCATTATACCCATACGCATTTGCCGGCTACGACCAGTTGCTTGGCAATACTGCCTGCACGGTCAGGTTGGCAAATCAATGGCGCGCAATGTTAGCCGCCCCCTTGGGGAATTTTCTGCGAACGCTTCACGGGATCGACACTGCGCCGCTGAGCAAATTGGGGTTGCCGCCGGATGAGTTCGGTCGGTTCGACCACGAGAGATGCCTTCGAATGACGCGCGAACGCTTGCCTGCCATTTCCGCGTCCGGCCTGATCGAGAATGTCGAGAGTTTCGCACGCTGGCTTGAGGTTAACCCGCCAATTCTATTGGAAAACCACGAGCGCAGACTCGTACATGGCGATCTCTATGCGCGCCATGTGTTGCTCGCGGATAGCGGTTGGATCTCCGGTGTTATTGATTGGGGCGACATCCACTACGGTGATCCTGCGACCGACATTGCAATCGCGCATTCCATGCTCCCGGCGGCTGCACATTCGGCATTTCGAGACGCATACGGCACGATCGATGATCGCACGTGGCACAACGCACGTTACCGCGCCATCTGTTCTGCCATAATAGCATTACAGTACGGAATCTCAGTAAACGATACTGGAATGCGCGAACTCGGCGTTACCGCGCTACAGTTGATAGGAGAGGCTCTCTAACTTGCAACCGTGATGAGGAGTTGGGTCGAATCGCCGGCAGCGGCGCGCATTACTCTCCGATGAGGTGTCGTAACAACAGAGTGCGAGGTGCTGTCGGTGTGTTGCTACGTTCCTGCCAAGTACGGATTGGTGCGGCGTTCGGTGCCGATAGTGGTGAACGGGCCGTGGCCGGGAACGACGACGGCCCCGTCGTTGTAGTCGAGTAGTTTGCGATGGATTGAGGCAACGATATCTTCCATCGAGGTGCCGCCTAAATCCCAGCGACCGATCGAACCGGCAAACAGCGTGTCGCCGCTGAGAATGGTTATTTTGTCCGTATCGGTCAGTTCGAAGCAGACGCTGCCGGGCGTGTGTCCGGGCGTGTGCAACACGCGCATCGAAACTTCTCCAACGTGAAGCACGTCGCCGTCGCGAAGGTCGTCGTCAACCTTCACTACTTCCGGTGCGCGCGCAATCCCGAGCATCTGTGCTTGCATCGCCAGACTCTGGTAGAGCGGAAGGTCGGCCGGATGCAGCAGCCCGGTCGCGCCGGTGTATTCGCGCAGTCGGCCCAGATCTCCGATGTGATCGATGTGCGCGTGGGTGTGAACCAGATACTTGGCTTTCCATCTCTTAGTCGCAAGCAGCGCGACGACCTGATCGACGCCGTCCCCGCCGTCAACAACGATCGCATCCTTCGTCTGCTCATCGGCGACGATGGTGCAATTGCAGTCAAGCGGGCCGAGGGTGAGATGCTCGAAAGTCACTGTATTGCGCCGAAGTCGCGGAATGCGCCGCCGAAATATCCGAGCGGCCTGCCGTCGCGCGCCGTGCATGAGAGTACCCGCCCGATAAAGACGCTATGAGTACCGGCATGATGTTCTTCGGCAACCTCGCAGTCGAGATGCGCGAGTGTGCCGTCGAGTACAGCCGCGCCGGTTCGATCGACGTGATAGGGCACGTCGTCAAACTGCCGCTCGCGAAGTTTTCCCGAAAACCGCTCGGCAAGCTGCTGCTGCGCAGCGCTTAAAATGTTGACGCAGAATATCTTGGAGCTGGAGATGAAAAGATAGCTGCGAGCCTCCCGATTGATGCAGATCAGCACCATCGGCGGATCGACCGAAACGCTTGCAAATGCGCTTACGGTGACGCCGCGCGGTTCGCCCTCACGCAAGCTGGTAACAACCGTGACGCCGGTTGGAAAGCGCCGCATCACCTCCTTGAACTGTGCGGCGTTCGGGACTTCGCTCACTTGATGCGAGCACCGATTCCGGTTCCGTCACCAAGCGGGATGATGGTCGCGTCGAGTTGCGGATGCGAAAGAAAGAGCCGATTGAACTCTTGCGCGCCGTCGTAGAGCAGGTTATCCAGCACCAGCAGCCCCGAAAGTTTCAGTAGCGGTAAACACAGTTCCAAATACTGCTCGTATTCATCGACGCGCGTATCGATGAAGATAATGTCAAGATTTCGCTGCGGGAAAATCTCTAAAATCTCGGTTGCTGGTTGATTGATGATCTCGATAACACCGGCTTTGCCCGCACGCTCGAAGTACGAACGCGCGACGTCGGTGCGCTCGAAATCGGGTTCGATCGTCCAGATTTTTCCCGCAGGGGGTAGTGCCAAGGCCATCCAGAGTGTCGCATAGCCGTAGGCCGTGCCAAGTTCCAATATTCGGTTGGCCTGCATGCAATGCACGAGCGCCGAGAGCAGGCGGCCGACTTGCCGTGAAACGATGGGAATATGTTCCTTGTGGCCGTGCTGTTCTAACTCCAGCAGCAGGGGCGACGGCGGACGATGCGCCGATTCCAAAAATGCCGATGCGTCGATCATGGTCATCCAAGCTTGGCGCACAAACAGGCGCAACCTGCCGGGGCTGAGAATCCCGAGAGCTCGATGCTCAAGCGTTTGCGCCTCTTTCCGCTCAACTCGGTGCTCTTTCCCGGGGCCGTCTTAAATCTGCATATTTTCGAGCCGCGCTATCAGCAGATGATTGGGGAGTGTTTGAAGAGCGCCGAAGGTTTCGGCGTGGTGTTGATTCGAGACGGCGATGAAGCCGGAGACCCGAGCGTCACCCCGCATCAGGTTGGAGCAATCGCCGAAATACTTGAAGTCACGCCGCTGCCGTTCGGTCGAAGTTACGTCTCAACGATCGGCCGTCGGAGATTTCGGATTACGCAGATACTCAGTCGCGAGCCGTTTTTAACGGCCGAAGCTGAATTGCTTGAAGAAGGCGCGATCGATGAATCCGAACTCGAGGAGCTTACGGCAAATGTACGCGGGCTGTTTTTGGAGTATGTCGGGATGCTGGTCGAATTCTCAGGTCAGCCGACCACAATCGAGATTCCGGGCGATGCGCAGAGTACGTCATACATCGTCGGCGACGCACTTCAAATTGCGCAGACAATGAAACAGCGGCTACTCGAAGTGAACGACACCAAGCAGCGATTAACCGTCGAGCTAAGCTTCTTGCGCAGGCTGCTGCCGCAGTTGCGCAAACTGCTCGAACGTAATCAGGCACAGTCGGAGCACCCGGATGCCGCGCGGTCTCAACCCCTCAGAAACGAGCAAGAGAAGCTGTTCGGAAAATACTTTAGCGTGAATTAAGCGCTGCTTGAACGACGTTGCGGAGCAGCGCAATATTCGTGAGGGGACCGACTCCGCCGGGGACCGGTGTAATCG
>JALYVT010000029.1 GCA_030853105.1 Vulcanimicrobiota bacterium | reverse complement strand
GGTCTGACCGATCCGCCGGGCGCGCGCCGACTCAGAGGCAATTCGCTGTGCTTCGCGTAGCCGCACCAATCGTTTGCTCTTCTCTTTCTTGGGAACTTGGCCGGGCAGCGTTGCACCGGGAGTGCCCTCCTCGGAGCTGTACTCAAAGAAGCCGACACGATCCAACTCTGCGCGTTCGATCCACGCCTCCAAATACTCCACATGCTCCTGAGTTTCGCCTGGGAATCCCACGATAAACGTGGAGCGCATGGTTATACCGGGAATCCGCTGACGGAACTGATCGATGATTTCCAGATATCGCTCGCCGTTACCGGGGCGCAGCATCGCGCGCAACACTTCGGGATGCGCGTGCTGCAGCGGCATGTCCATGTACGTGCAGACTTTCGGAAGAGAAGCCATTGCATCGACAAGCTCACTGTCGATGGTGGCCGGATAGAGGTAGAGCAGCCGAATCCACTCGATTCCGTTAACATCGCTAAGCTTCTCAAGCAATTGCGCAAGACCGCCACGGCGGATCCCGCGATCGCGTCCCCACATCGAAGTATCTTGCGCGATCAGAATCAACTCTTTGGTTCCGGCTTGCGCAAGCGCGCGCGCTTCCATCAGTATCGAGGTTTCACTGCGGCTGACAAACTTGCCGCGCAGCTGCGGGATGATACAAAAGGTGCACGGATGATCGCAGCCCTCGGCGATTTTTAAATAAGCGGTGGCGCGCGCGGTGGTCACCAATCGCGGCAAAAAATCATGCTCGGGCTGCGCGTCGATCTGCAGTCGAATTGGATGGTGCCCGGCGCGCGCGTCGTCGAGCATCTCGGCGATACCTGCATAAGCCCCGGTTCCGATTACGCCATCGATCTCCGGAATGAGAGATTGCAGCTGATCGCCAAATCGCTGCGCCAAACAGCCGGCAACGATCAACTGCTGACCGGGCTGTTTGCGCTGGGCATGTTCTAAGATGATCTCGGTTGATTCGGCTTTGGCGGGGTCGATAAACGCGCAGGTGTTGATGACGACGGTATCGGCGGTCGCAGACTCGGAACTAAGTTCCCAACCGGCGGCTCCAAGCTTTGCAATCATCACTTCGGTATCGACTAAGTTCTTGGCGCAACCCAAGGAGACAAACGAAACTCGCTTCGACATGCTCGTATTTAGCGGTAGTTTACAAACTGGAGCGGCAACTCATAATCCATCGCCTTGAGCGCGCTGATGACTGCTTGCAAGTCGTCACGATTCTTGCTTGAAACCCGCACCTGCTCATCTTGATATTGCGCGTTCACTTTGAGTTTGAGCGACTTGATCTTCTCCATGAGCGGTTTACTCTTGTCCTTGGGGATGCCGCTGCGAAGTTTGATCACCTGGCGCACGGTACCGAGCGCGGCCGGCTCAACGGTGCCGAGTTCCAGCGCTTTGATGTCGATCCCGCGTTTGGTCGCCTTGCTTTGAATTATATCGATCACGTTCTTCATCTTGAGCTCGTCGTCCGAGATTACCGTGATCTCTTTGTCGGAGTCCTCAATGCTGGTTTTGCTGTGCTTAAAATCAAACCGGCCCGCGATCTCTTTGCGAGCCTGGTTGAGAGCATTGTCCAACTCCTGCGGATCGATTTTCGAGACAATATCAAATGAGGAATCGCTTGGCATGAGTGCTCCTACAGCGCGAATGAGCGTTCAATGACGTCGCCGTTCGGGCCGAGCTTTCCGACGTCTTTGCCGTCAACTAGAACCTCGACTCCGCCGGCGTTGCCGACTCGAACGAGCGCGGCCTTTCCGCGGAACGTTTTGAACGTGCCGGCCGGAAACGTGCCCTCCATAATAACACTGCCGTCAACCGAGACGCGCATCCATGAGGCCGCCGAGAGCTTCAACGCCAAGGTTTGCGGCCCGAGGGTCGGCTGGGCAGTTGAACAAGGCAGCGCGCGCGAGCCCGGCGCGGCGGTCGGGCAGGGCGGCGTCGGGCTTACTGCCGGCAGCGCGGGCGAAGCCGCGGGAAGCGCCGAAGCGGCGGTAGGTGGCGATGATGCCGTTGGTTGGTATGCTAGGCGAGGCGAGCGTTGAAGGGTGACAAAGTTATAGACGACCAGGCCGATGAGCACGACGGCGATCCCGGAGGCGATCCAGATTATCGGCGAAAGACCCCGCCGCTCGCCGATCGGCGGCGCGTAGGTTTGGGCGCTCGGGGAAGTCGCCGCCGAGGGGGCTTGCGTGTTAAAATCGGCGACCGCCTCTTCCGGGTCGAGTCCAAGAAACCGCGCATAGGTTCGCAAGAACCCGCGAATATAGACCGGGGCGCCGATAGCCGGCCAGTTCTGCTCTTCGATTGCGGCAAGATAGACCGACCGGATGCGAATCTGCTCGGAGACATCGGAGAGCGACAGCTCGCGGGCTTCGCGAGCGGCGCGGAAGCGTTCGCCAAGAGCAGACATTGGGGCTTTTGTTAGCGCCTCTATCCTGTTATCCTGTTCTACGCAAGCATGAAAAAAGCACGTGTTATCGCCGCAATGAGCGGCGGAGTCGATTCGGCCGCTGCTGCGGGCCTGCTGGTTGAAGCGGGATACGAGGTTGTCGGCGTGACGATGAAGATGTACTCGCCGACAAAAGCCGCTCACGCAAAGAGCTGCTGCGGAATCGACGATTTCGAAGATGCTCGTAAGGCCGCCGTTGCGCTCGGAATCCCGCATTATGTATTAGATTTTGAAGAAACGTTTCGTCGCACGGTGATTGATCGATTTGCGCAAGATTATGCCGATGGCCGCACACCCAACCCGTGCGTGTCGTGCAACAACTTCGTCAAACTCGGCACCCTTCGCAAATACGCCGACAGTCTCGGTGCTCAGTTTGTCGCGACCGGTCACTACGCGCGCCTCGAACACCGCAGCGACGGGCCGCACCTCTTTCGTGGAACGCATGCGAAAGACCAAGCCTATGCGCTCGCGCAACTGACACCGCAGCAACTCGAGCGTCTGCTGCTGCCGCTCGGCGACCTCGATAAATCGACAACCCGCGAGCATGCCAAGCGGCTGGGACTGACCGTGCATGATAAAACTGAATCGCAGGATATCTGTTTTGTGGAAGGCGGCGACTATCGCGAGGTGCTCGATCGAGTTCGCCCGCAACTTCGCAGAATCGGTGCGGTGGTCAATACCGCCGGAGAGATTGTCGGACAGCACGGAGGTGTCAGTGGTTTCACCATCGGGCAGCGCTCCGGCTTACCAAGCTCACCCGGCCCCGCGCGCTACGTGACGCGCATTGACGCCGATACCAATACAATTGTCATCGGGCGCGAAGACGAACTAGCGTGCAGCGGCCTGGTCGCCGATGAAGTAAACTTGATTCGGCCTGAGCGCTTTTCCGGCGCCGACACCCGCGTACTGGCAATGGTGCGCTATCGCTCGACCAGCGCACCGGCAGTCGCAAACATCAACTGCGACGGTTTGCTCGAGCTACGCTTTGAGAGACCGCTACGCGCGGTCTCGCCCGGTCAACTCGTCGCAATGTTCGACGAAACCACTGAAGAAGTGCTCGGCGCCGCGACAATCCGGGAAGCGATCTAAGCTCCGGCGAGCGCGATGTCGGTGCGCAGATTCCAATAGGTGTCGCGGATGACCGGCGTAAAGCCCGCACCGATAACAATCTCTTCGAGTTGTTTGCGAGAGGCTTCGTTGGTCGAGCCCGCGTCGTGAACGACTTGCTCTTCAAGGATGGTGCCGCCCATATCATCGCAACCGTAAAACAGCGCGAGTTGGCCCATCTTTAATCCCGGCGTAAGCCACGATGCTTGCAGATGCGCAAAGTTATCCAGGTATAACCGCGAGACGGCCAGCACGCGCAGATATTCGAGGCCGCTTGCCTCTTTGCCGCGCAGCGGAGTCTTCCATGGCACGTAATACCAGGGAATGAATGCGGTGAAGCCGCCGGTTTCATCTTGAAGCTCGCGCATAACATGAAGGTGCTCGATTCGCTCTTCATCGGTCTCGACCGAACCGAACATCATGGTCGCGGTCGTGGGCATTCCGAGCTGCTGCGCTTCGCGCATTACACCAAGCCAGGTGTCCGGCTTCACTTTTCGCGCGCTGATCCGTTTGCGAACTCGCTCGACCAATATCTCGGCGCCGGCGCCCGGCAACGATTTCATTCCCGCGGCCTTGAGTCGCTGCAGCACTTCGCGCGTCGGCATCTGCTCGACGTTGCCTAACCCGATTACTTCGGAGACCGAGAGCGAGTGAATATCGACATCCGGGTACTCGCATGCAACTCGCTCGAAGAGTCTCTCGAACCATTCGAGTTTGAGTTCCGGATTGACGCCGCCCTGAATCATGATCTGAGTCGCGCCTTGGTCGGCGGCGTATTTCACGCGCGCCAAGACCTGATCGTGCGACATCGTATAGCCTTCTTTGTGTTTTTCAGGGCGGAAAAACGCGCAGAACGTACAGTGCACGTTGCAAACGTTAGTGTAATTGATCGTGGTGTCGATCACATACGTTACGTCGTTGGTCGGGTAGAGCTGCATCCGGCGGGCGTGTGCAGCCGCACCTAAATCGTGCAGCGAGGCTTCTTTATACAGGCGCACGCCCTCATCAAAGCTGAGGCGTCCTCCGGTTGCCGCCTTATCGAGTAAACTAGGCAGAGACACCGATAACCTCCGGAATAGACGGCGGGAGCCGATCGATCGCACCGATTGCAAGCAGCTCCCGATAGTACGCGGCCAGGCCGCTCTGCGCCGCTGAATGCAGCGTGAAGTTTAGCTGCGCGTAGTAGTTTTCATAGAACCCGTCCGGCCGGGCGCAAATGGTGTTCGCGGCTTTAACGACCGTCGACATATTCCCGCGTCCCCACGTATAGGAGTCGGTTAATGCGTGCATGCAGGCGCGAACTTCCTGCGGGTGCGCGGCGTACGCCGCTTTGCGCGCAGCCCAAACCGCAAACACGGTCTGCTCGCCGGTAAAGTCATGCCACAACGTCCCAAGATCGTAGATGTGTTCGGGCGGCAGGCTAAGCAGCGCGTCGATTGCGCGGTCTCCGATCAAGAGCGTCGGATTGCCGTTTCGCGCGTGCGTCGATGGATCGGCTGTTTCGATGAACTCCGCGTGTACGCCGTAGCGCCGCTCAAGCAGAATACGCAGCAGGTTGCGGCCGCTGGCTGATTCCGCAGTAACGAAGATTTTTGCTCCATCCAACAACGCAGGCGGTGTCGGCGAAACTAAGATTACCGAAATTACACGGTCGCGCGCTCCGATGCACAGATCCGGCAGCAGCACAAGATCGCTTGCGTGCTGCGCATATGCAAACGCGCTGATCGGACTCAGGTCCAACTTACCGTTTACCAGCATCGCGTTCAGCGTAGCGGGGACGTCGGCGTGGAGCGAGCCGGGGTAAGCGATTGCGCCGGCATCAAATGCCGCGTAAATCGGAAGATCGTTCGTGTACTCGATTCGACCGCACTTAAGCAAGGACGAGGTCTTCTTCGGGAGGCGCCCAGTCATGCGCGAACTCATCGTACGTTGAATTGCGGCGCACCGGCTCGTACCCGGCCTCTTCAATCAATCGCCGAAACTCTCGGTCATCAACATATTGGCCCGACTGCGTTCCGGCGCTGTGGTAGATTCGCTCTTCATCGGTGCTGCCGTGCGTACCATCCATATCGTCGGCGCCGAACTGCAGGGCGACCTGACAGACCTTCAATCCCTGAATCATCCAGTAGGCTTTGATGTGATCGAAGTTATTGAGCATCAAGCGCGAGACCGCGAACATGCGAATATCGTCTAACCCGCCGGTCCAGCCGCAGTCGTTCAGTTCGTTGCCGTCGGGATGAAACGCGAGCGGAATGAATGCATTGTATCCAGGCGAACGCTGCTGCGATTCGCGCAGCCGAATCAGGTGATCGACGCGCTCTTCCCAGGTTTCGATCGTGCCGTACAGCATCGTCGCGTTCGATGCGATTCCGTGCCGATGCGCCTCTTCATGAATGGCAAGCCAATTGTCGGCATTGACCTTATTCGGACAGATAATTTTGCGAACGCGATCGGCGAAGACTTCAGCGCCGCCGCCGTTGATGTTGTCGAGACCGGCCTCCCGCAGTTGCGCGAGCATGTCGCCGGACGACATCCGATGTCGTTTGCACATGTACTCGATCTCGGCGGCCGTAAAAAGCGAGAGCTGAACATGCGGCAGCTTCTCTTTGAAACGCCGCATCAGCGGCAGCCAATAATCGAGGGAAAGTTGACGCGGGTCGTGGCCCCCGACGATGTGAATCTGATTGAAGTTTGTGCCGGTCTCCAGCGCTTTGCGCATCACCTCATCGGCGGGCATTCGCACGACGCGATCGCTCTCTTTGAACTCGTCCACCGCAAACGAACAAAACTTACAGCCCGCATAGCAGACGTTGGTCGAATTGATATAGCGATTGAGAACGTAGTAGACTTTCTTGCCGCTCTTGCGTCGTTTGGCGTTCTCCGCCATCCGTCCGAGCGCATGAATATCTTGGGTCTGGAAGAGCGTCAGCCCATCTTCAAGTGAGAGCGGAATGCCCTCTTCAACTTTATGCCGGATCGGCCGCAGCGCCGGGTCAGTAGTCATACTCAAGGTAATTCGGAGTTTAGCGGCTGGGTTCCGGTATGGCAACGACTTTGGCGAGGCTCAGCGCGACGGCGATTAGAGCGAGGCCCAGCAAGGCGCCTCCGAAGAGATCGGTCAGATAGTGAGCACCGAGCGCCAGCCGCGACCAGCAGATTCCCAGGCTCAAGACGGTAAGCACCCCGAATCCGCCGTAGCGCAGCCAATTCGGGAGCCGGCTGCGAAACAGCAAGATCGCCCACAGGAAGTAAAACGCGACCGCAAGGGTCGCGTGGGTACTCGGAAACGAGAAGGCGGTCTCATGTTTTACGAACCAATCCAATCGCCGCGGCCGCATGAAATATCGCTGTGTGAGATCGCTGGCAGCCCAGCCGATCAACACCGTGCAGACCGATGCGAGCGCCCGGGCGCGCCACGCCCGAGACGCGATCGCCAACACGAGCAGCCCGAGGCAAAGCGGCCCCAGCACGTACATGTAACAGCACCATGTAAACCACCACGCAACGAGGTCGCTGTGATTATCGAGCGCACGCTCCCACTGCACAAACATCGACGGTTCGCCATGCGCGCTCACGTAAGCACCGAGGGCAAAAAATAGAATCAGACAGATTGCCGCGACGACGCTAAGAGCCGGTGGCGAAGAGGTCTTGCTGATTGTCACGGCCGAGCCGTGACGCGATCTGCTCAAGCTCCGATATTCCCAGAATGATTCGACGCGGCTTGGTGCCTTCGTGCGGGCCGACAACGTTAAACTCTTCGAGCTGTTTCATCACCCGGACGGCGCGCGGATGGCCGATGGAGAACTGCGCCTGCAGTTGCGCGGTCGATGCGAAATTGCCCTCGATGATGTATTTGGCGGCCTGATAACAGAGCGGATCGACATCTTTCTTAGCGGCGTCGTCATCGCTGATCGGCACGACCTCAACCTCGAGCAGATTGCCGGGGCGCGCTTGTTTGGCCCAGAAATCAACGAGTCTATTCACCTCGGCGCCGGTAATAAGCGCACCCTGCGAGCGCACGGGTTTGGGCGCATCGATCGGCAGATACAGCATATCGCCGCGTCCAAGCAGCCGCTCTGCGCCGCCCATATCGAGAATCGTGCGCGAGTCAACTTGCGAGCTGACCGCAAATGCGATTCGCGACGGAATATTCGCTTTAATGATGCCGGTAATAACGTCAACCGACGGCCGCTGCGTCGCAACGATCAGATGAATCCCGGTTGCGCGCGCAAGCTGCGCCAGGCGGCAGATCGTTGTTTCGACTTTCGCGGGCGCAACCAGCATCAAATCGGCTAGCTCATCAATGATGATGACGACATACGGAAGTTTCTCGCCGGGAAACTTGGCATTGTACTCTTCGATCTTGCGAACTCCGGCTTTTGCAAACCGCTCATAGCGCGCGTCCATCTCTTTGGTCATCTCAAAGAGCGCACCGGCGGCCATGCGCGCGTCGGTGATGACGTCTTTTATCAGATGCGGAATACCGTTGTAAACGGTGAGTTCGACGCGCTTGGGATCGATCATCAGCAGTTGCACTTGATCGGGCGTCGCGCAGACCAAGAGCGAGGCGATAATGCAGTTCAAGCAGACGGATTTACCAGCTCCGGTTGCGCCCGCAACCAGGAGATGCGGCATCTTGCCGAGATCGCCGAAGACCGCCCGGCCGGTGATGTCTTTACCCAGCGCCATATTGAGCGGCGGAATCTGGCCGCGCTGCGGCAGCGCCTCCAAAATCTCGCGAATCGTAACGATCGAAACCGTCGCATTAGGAACCTCGATGCCGACAGCCGATTTACCGGGGATCGGCGCTTCGATTCGCACGCTCGTCGCCGCCAGCGCGAGCGCGATATCATCGGCAAGCGAACTTATCTTCGATATTTTCACACCGCGCTCGGGCCGCAATTCGTATCGCGTGATCGACGGGCCGCGCTCGATGTGCGTCACCTTTGCGCCGACGCCGAAACTCGCGAGCGTATCTTCTAAGACATGTGAACGAGTGGAATCGTCGATGATCTGCGCCTGCGGCGGATCGAACAGCGAGAGATCCGGCAAGCGGTAATGGCGCTCCCCTTCGACTACGCCCGTCGACAGCGGATTCGACACGATCGAATCCTTGCTCAGGATGACAGAGGTCGCGGGCAAGTCCTGGGTGACCGCGCGCAGGGAATCGCCATTGTTGTCATCCTGAGCCTTGTCATCCTGAGCAAGGGTTCGCGACGCGAACCCGCTGTCGAAGGGCGCTTCTTCAATAACGATTTCGGACGGGCGAGTTGGAATGAACGGCGCCATTGTGATCGGCACGATTGCGCTGCCGGCGTCAGCGGGATCCCGAACCGGCTGCGGCGGTCGGCCCGAGGGTTGCGCAAGGTCGAAGGCTTCGCGCACACTTGCGTGACCTTGCGGCAGCGCAAACTGCGGTACCCGCACGCGCGATAACGTGCCGATCAGCCACCCGATCACTTTTTTCACCGAGACGTTGGTGATCCAAATCGTCAGCACCAACAGGAGCACCACCAAGAGTATTCGAGTGCCGACAACTCCAAGCATCGCTTGGCTTCCCGACCAAATGCTCGAGCCGACCCAGCCGCCGCGCTTGCCGAACGACGCGTCGATAATCAGAAAATAGCCCAGTGCGGCCATGCCGAGGGTCCCGATCATTCGCGGAACATTGATTTCGAGAAAGATGATCGCGCCGACGAGTGCGACCAAGATCGGAAAGAGCCCGGCGCCCATTCCAAATAGAAGCCGGAGATAGTGCGCCATCCCCGAACCAATGAAACCGCCGTGGGAGGGTCTCACGATAAGCGCGATTCCAAAGAGGACGGCAAGGCCCAGCGCGGCAATCCCGGCAATCTCAAAGTTTAATCGCGTCTTCGCAGTCGCCTTGCGGCGTACGCGTGCCATGGAAGTTATTTTTTCGCTATTTATCTAGGAGTTCATTTGACCACGCCGACCGTTGTTGTTTTAGAGGGCGACCAGACCGGGCAGGAACTGCTGCTCGAAGCCCTGCGGGTCCTCGATCGATCTGTCATCGAGATCGAGCTTGGATTCGAGCATTTCGATCTGTCGCTCGGCAATCGCCGCGCAACCCAAAATGCAATCGTACATGAAGCCGCCGCGGCGATGTTGCGAACCAAACTCGGGCTCAAGGCCGCCACCATCACCCCGGAGACGCGCGACGATGTCGGCTCGCCAAATGCGATCTTGCGCAAGGCCGTCGACGGAAAAGTGATCGTGCGAACCGGACGCCGCCTGCCGGGGGTTCGGCCGGTCGCCGGAATCCACGCGCCGATCTCGATTGTGCGCATGGCGGTCGGTGACGCCTACGGCGCCAAAGAGTGGCGCGAAGGCGAGGGTATGGCCGAGGTCGCCTACCGCACCGAGTCGATTCAGCGCAGCGTCTGCCGCGCAGTTGCGGAGTACGCATTTATTCACGCCAAGAAGAGCAACGCGAAGGTCTTCGGCGGTCCCAAGTACACGGTGAGCCCGATTTACGAAGGCATGTTAAAAGAAGAGATGGACGCGGCCGCCGCCAGATACCCCGAGGTTATCTACGATCCGCAGCTTATCGACGCCACCTACGCGCTGCTGCTCAGCAACCCCGGCGACCCGATGGTGATTCCCTCGCTCAACCGCGACGGCGACTGCCTCTCGGACTTAGTGATGCAGCTCTTCGGCTCGATCGCCGGCGCCGAATCAGTGCTGCTCGGGTTTGACGACGATCTCAAGCCGTCGGTCGTGATGGCCGAGGCTCCGCACGGCACCGCTCCGCGGCTGGAAGGCAAGAATGTCGCCAATCCCATGGCGATGATTCTGGCAAGCGCGGCGCTGCTCTCCTACATCGACGATAAGCGCGCCGCCAACGCCTCCCGGGCGATTTACGAGGCGACGCTGGAGGCCGTCAACGGCGGCATCGCCACCAGCGACTTAGGCGGCCAGGCTTCGACCACCGAGTTCACCGACGCCGTCATCGAACGGATCAAATCCAAGCTCGATATCTGGTCGAGTCTGTAGTATTGCGCTCGGGATGCCGATTATCTAAGCGATGAGTTGGCTTCAATCACCGGCAGCGCCGGGGCAGCGCCAAAACCACCGTCGCGCGTTTCGGCTAAAACTGGAGACGTCGATTGTGCTGCGGCTGTACGGCATCCAAAAACCGATCCATGGTCTGCTGGTCGATATCTCCGTCTCCGGCTGCCGGTTTCGTTCGCTGACGCTGCTCGAGCGCGGGCAGCGGATTTCGTTCGCCTGGAAACGCGCCGGCCATCCGACATTGGAACTGCGTGGAAAGATCATCTCACGACGCAAGCAAGCCTCGCTCGAATACGGAGTCGAGTTCGAACCGCTGCTTCCACGCGAAACCGACACGCTTCACCGCGAGCTGATGGAGCTTCAGCGTCGGGCCGCCGCCGCCCGGGATGAAACCGAGGGCGAAAGCACGCGCGACGCCGTAAGCAAAACGCAGCGGCGGCATACGTTTCGAACGGTTGTAACTGTCAACCTTACCTACAAAATTGAAGATCGCCCGGGATCCCATCCGGGCATAGCAACCGATCTTTCAGCCGGCGGTCTGCGATTAACCGGCGATGAAGCGCTGCTGCCCGATGAAGTTGTGACGCTTACGTTTACGCTGCCGAGCGCCGTCCTCGGAAACATTCCCGAACACGTCGACGTTATCGACGTCTCGCCATTCGGCCCACGCATTCTCAAGAAGCCGCATCCGCAACGGCCGTTTGAAGAGATCACCGTACGCGCAAAAGTCGCTGCGCGATTCCCCGATTCACGGGGACGCGTCGTTGTCGGCGTACAATTCATTCACCTCGATGCATTCGATCACGAACAGATCGCGCGCTACATTCACGCCGCGCAACTCTACAAACTGCGCCTCTCTTCTTAAATTGCGATAAGCCCGACACCGACCAGTGCGAGCGCGATGCCGATCCACTGAACGCGCTGCAGGCGTTCTTTTAGTACAACCCGAGCCAACAGCACGGTGCTTGCCGGATAGAGCGACGTGAGAACCGCAGCGATCGATAGATAGCCGGCAAATGTTGCTAAGACGTACAGCGCATTTGCGGTCATGTCGATACTGCCTGCAAGCGCGATTAAGCCGATCGCGCCGCGCGCCGGCCTAACACTCTGTCGCAGCGCAAGCGCCACCAGCAGCAGAAACACAATCGACCCGATGCGCGCGGTAATGAGCGGGTAGAGCCCGGCGTGCGGCCCCGCGCGAGCCAAAAACAAGTAGAATCCACCCAGCACGATGCCGGAGAAGATCGCCTCGCGCACACCTGCCGTCGCGAACTCACGCTTTCCATCGGGCTCGCTCGACAGCGAGATGAGAATGACCGCCAGCAATGCCGCGCCGATACCGATCGCCTGCGCAAGAACGAGATGCTCGCCGCGCACGACGCCGACGATAACCGGAAGCGAGGCTGCTAGCACGGCCGTAATCGGCGAGACGACGCCCATCTTTCCAATCGAAAGCGCGTGATAGAGAAGCGCCAATCCGAGACCGCCGCAAATGCCCGCGAGCAATCCCCAAACATAGTCGATCGGACTTGCATGACCGTGAAAGAACGGCACGATTACCAGCAAAATGGCGAATCCCACGGCTTGCGAGATAATCGCAACCGCGAACATGCTGCTGCGCCGGGTTGCCAGTCCTCCGCAGAAATCGGCGGCACCGTAAAATAGGGCGGCAAACAGCCCTAAGGCGATTCCCACTACTTATTTCTGTGTTGGATCGAGCGCATCGCGTAACCCGTCGCCGAGCAGATTGAAACCCAGCACCATAACGGTAATTGCGATTCCCGGAAAGATGAGCGCCCACGGTGCCGAGAGCCAGTAGTCGCGTGCATCATTGAGCATCGCGCCCCACTCCGGCGCCGGCGGTCGCGCTCCCAAACCCAGATAAGAAAGACCGGCGGCTTCTAGCTCCGCGGTGGCGATTCCGAGCGTTGCCTGTACCAGCAGCGGCGCTAGGATGTTCGGCAGTACATGCCGCCACAGTATCTGCGGAATCGCGGCTCCGACTGCGCGCGCAGCTTCAATATATTCCAGATTCTTCACTGCCAATACCGATGAGCGCGCAAGCCGCGCATACTGCGGAATGTAAACGATGCCGACCGCGATCATCAAATGGTTGATCGAGGGTCCGAGGATCGTCGTGATGCCGATTGCGAGAATGATCGACGGAAAGGCGAGCATGATATCCATCGCGCCCATGATCGCGTTATCGGTTTTGCCGCCTGCATAGCCCGCGATAACACCGAAAAATGTTCCGAAGGTTATTGCTAGCCCTACCGCGATAAAGCCGATCCGAATCGAAATCCGCGCGCCGTAAAGAACCCGCGCGAACATGTCACGGCCGAGTTTGTCGGTTCCCATGAAGTGCTGCCAGCTCGGATGGGCAGTTTGATTTGCGAGATTCTGCGCGAGCGGATCGGCGTGCGTAATGAGCGGCGCAAAGATCGCGGCTAGTGCGATGAGCGCGACAATTGCCAACCCGATCAGCGCGCCGGGGGTTCGCCGCAAGCGCAACCAAACGTCGCCGAAGTAACTACGCGCACTCGGGGCCAACTCTTCGGCGGCTGCGGCAAGCGAGATATCCATCGGTAGAAGCGCTTGTTAAGAGGTCGTGGAGGTCAAACCTCCATGACGACTGGAATGACGATCGGGCGGCGTTTGGTTCGCTGGTAGATCGCCTTTGAAAGTCCGATGCGAATGTGTTCCTTGACGGTGTTGATGTCGCGGATTCCTTCGACTGAACAGCCGTCGATGATTTTCGCTAATTCAGTCTGCAGCTCGCTCAAGACGCCGTCCGATTCGGGCAGGTACATGACGCCGCGCGTAACGATATCGGGGCCGGCAACGATTCGCGCTTCTTCTGCGTCGATCGTCACCACCACCATCATGATTCCGTCGATCGAGAGCGCTTTGCGATCGCGCAGCACCGCCTCGCCGATGTCGCCGACGCCCGAGCCGTCAACCAGCACATTGCCGCCGTATGTCTTGCCGATCTTTTCGGCGTAGTCGTGGGTGAACTCCAAGACATCGCCGTTTTCAACGACAAACACGTTGTCGGGCTCGACGCCGGTTTGAGTTGCGAGCTTTCCGTGATGCACCAACATCCGGTACTCGCCGTGGACCGGAATGAAGAACTCCGGCCGCACCAGATTGAGCATCAGCAGCAACTCTTCTTGCGACGCATGGCCGGAGACGTGCGATTTCCCGTCGGTTCCGTGAATCACGGTCGCGCCGAGTTTGTAGAGGTTGTTGATCGTCTTGTAGACGCTTTTTTCGTTGCCGGGGATCGGAGTTGCGCTGATGACGACCGTATCACCGGCGACGATCTTGAGTTTCTTGTGATCGCGCAGCGAGAGTCGCGTCAGCGCCGACATCGGCTCGCCCTGTGAGCCGGTAGTCATCACCACGACTTGATCGGCCGGATAATCATCGACCTCTTCAATCCGGATTATTTGGCTCGGCGGTACTTTGATGTGTCCAAGTTCGGACGCGAAATGCAGCACGTTAGTCAGCGAACGCCCCAAGAACGCGATCTTGCGATTGAATTGTATCGCGTGATCGACGACCTGCTGCACGCGCGGAACGTTTGAGGCGAACGACGCGACGATGATGCGACCTTTTGCACGCTGGAATATTGCCGTGAACGCCTCGCCGACGATACGTTCGGAGAGCGTGTGGCCGGGTCGCTCGGCATTGGTGCTGTCGGAGAGCATGCACAGCACGCCTTCGTCGCCGACGCGCGCAATTGCCGCAAAATCTGCCGGTTTGCCGTCGATCGGAGTCTGATCGAACTTGAAATCACCCGTGTGGAACACGACGCCGAGCGGCGTGCGAATTGCCAGCGAACACGCGCCCGCCACCGAGTGGTTGATGTGCAGAAACTGGGTTTCAATTCCGCCATACTTGACTTTATCGCCCGGCGCGACCGTAACAAAGCTCGCGTCGCTCATCTTGTGATCGCGTGATTTGGCTTTGATCAGCGCGAGCGTCAGCGCGGTTCCGACGACCGGTACTTTGAACTCGCGCAAGAGATACGGAATACCGCCGATGTGATCTTCGTGCCCGTGCGTGACGAGAAGCGCGCGAAACTTATCGCGGCGCTCGCGCAGATACGAAAAATCGTTAATGACGATATCGACGCCGAACATCTCATCGTCGGGAAACATGAGCCCGCAGTCAACCGCTACGATATCGTCGGCGGTCTCGATCAGGGTCATGTTGCGGCCGATCTCGCCGCACCCTCCCAGGGGAATAATGCGCAGGTACGGCTCGGCCGGCGGCTTCGGGACGATCAGGGTATCGGTATTCAAACTTCTTCTTTGCACTTTACAAGCGAGGGTAGCGCGTGAAGGTTCCACCTGGAGGTGAACCATGGATTCCAAACACGCTATTCCGGTGGGTTACCGCATCGCGGCGGTACTGACCTCGCTGATTATACTCTGCGGTGCCGCTCGCCACTCATACAAACATGCGCCGGGGTCGGCCAGACCGGCAAACCGAGCAAGCTCGCGCCGGTCGATCGACCCCGGCGAGCTCTTTTCGCGCCGGGCTCGGCGTCGCGCCGTGACCATGCTCCAGCTCGAACTCCTGGAGATGCGCAAAGCGCGCCTAGAGCGCGTGCGCGATGCCATCCGACGCCACATTCCGATCGACCAGATACTCAAAGGCAACCCGTAGCGTGGTACGTTATTGACGTAGCTTAAATGGCCTGGTAGGATCGTGAAAACGATTGGGAAGGTGGCGAGGACGATGCGATTTGGGGTCCCGCGCATCGCTGAAACGAACGCAGGAAGCTTTTGCATCGCGTTACGCTCTGAGCACGCGCACCGTCCAGCAATGGGAGCAACAGCGATCCATCCCTGATGGGGCTGCGAACATTCTCCTGCACATTATCGCAAATGAGCCGGTCGCAGCGGCGAGAGCAGTGCGAGCGCGTCTCCCGAAAAAGCCGACTCGTCGCCGTCCCTCAAAAGCCCGGTAGCGAAACAACCCCGGCGGTTCGCCGTAAGTTAGATCGAAATGCACCGACTATTTCTCCGCCAGGTTCTATTCGCCGTTGCCGCGCTGCTTGTGCTCCCGCTTATACGGCCGCTTCCGGCTTCGGCTTGGGTTGCGCACACCGCCAATGTCGATGCGGTAAAGGTGACAACGCCGCCGAAGATCGACGCGACTTTGAGCGACCCGCAGTGGCGCAAAGGCGTTGTGTTTGAGAACTTTTACGATTACACCAACCATCAGCCGGCCAAACAGACGACTATCGCGTATCTGCTCTATGACGACAAGAACCTGTACCTTGCGGTTCATTCGCAGCAATCCGGCGTGCCGATTACCGCGACTCAGCATGTCGATCATGCCGGCGTCGGCTCGGACGATCATGTATCGCTGAATCTCGAAACGTCGGGAAGCGGCGCGCGCGTCTATCAATTTCGCGCTAATCCGAGCGGCATTCACGATGAGTATTCGAGCGAGAATGCGCGGTACGCGCCGGATTGGCAGAGTACCTCAACCGTACTTCCGAACGGCGATTGGAACCTCGTCATGGTGATTCCGCTGAGCGACCTGCGCGCTCAGGGCGGCGCTAAGCAAAACTGGCAGATCGATGTGGTGCGGTTCGTCGCTGCGACGAATGATGAGTACACGTGGGCGTACGATCCGACCATGCAATCGGTCGGATCGCCGCAATACTGGCCGCATGTACTCGGCTTAGATATTCCGGCCGGCGTCTCCCGACCCAAACCGCGCGCCGACATCTACGTGCTTGGCTCAGGCGGCGCCGACCGCGACACCTTTCAAAACGGGATCGGTCAGTTTCAGCCGCTGCGGCCGCGTCCATACGGGGTCGATCTCACGATTCCGGTTACCAATACGCTCTCGTTCGTAGGAACCGTCAATCCGGATTTCTCGAATGTCGAACAAGATCAGACGACAATCGCCCCCCCAGGAG
>JALYVT010000175.1 GCA_030853105.1 Vulcanimicrobiota bacterium | reverse complement strand
GATCCTTCTGCAAGGCGGTCTCTCCGATTACCAAGCGCATATCGGCAGCCTGCTGTTCAGCATCGTAAACTTCGGGATCACGATGATCGGAGTGCTCCTGGTCGATCGCAAAGGCCGCAAATTCTTGCTCTCGGTCGGCAGCGCCGGCATCGTTCTCTCGCTGCTCTGCACGGGGCTGTTGTTCTACCACACCCAAGCCCAGCAAACCGATGCGAAGCAAGTCGTGCAATCCATGGTCCATTCAGATCAAACACTTACGCTTTCATTCGACGGCGCAACCGCGCGTAAGCTGCTCGCGGGCGTTGGTAAGCCCGACACTCAAGCCGCACAGTCGCTTGAGATCATCTATTCATACGGCGCATTTCGCTCGGTAACAAATGTCGTGCGCTCGAACGAAACCGCACTCCCGATTCATGTCACACGATCGTTGCCGCCCAACAGTGTCGCGGCATTCTTTTCAAATCCGTTCGGCAACCTCGATGCCGCGCGTCGCGCTCCGCTCACGATCGATGCCGCACTTGTCAGCCCGGTGCCTAGCCAAACCAATGGCTGGATGGTCGCAATCACGCTCTTTCTCTTTATGGGATTCTTCGCAGTCGGGCCGGGTGTCTGCGTCTGGCTGGCGCTCTCGGAACTGATGCCGACGCGCATTCGCTCCAACGGAATGAGTATCGCCCTTTTCCTAAACACCGGCGCTTCGACGGTGATCGCAGCCGTGTTTCTGCCGTTTGTCGGCAAATACGGCTACTCGACGATGTTCTTTGGTTTCGCTGCCTTCACGGTGATCTATTTTGTAATAGCGGCATTCTTCTTGCCGGAGACAAAAGGCAAGACGCTCGAACAGATCGAGGCGCACTTTGAACTAAGCGGCACTCGCGTCAAACCCGTAGCAACGCAATAGTGCGCGATTTTGTCGGCTATTCCGGTAGGCCCCCCGATGCGAAATGGCCGAATGGCGCGCGCATTGCCGTGCAGTTTGTGTTGAACTACGAAGAAGGCTCAGAGTATTCGATTCCCGACGGTGATGGAGTCTCGGAGACCTATCTAACCGAAGTGCCGGGTGCAAACCTCGGTCCGAATCAACGAGATTTAATTGTCGAGTCGGTTTACGAGTACGGCAGTCGCGCCGGTTTCTGGCGTCTTATGCGCATCTTCGCAGAACGCGATATAAAACTTACCATCTTCGGCGCCGCACTTGCACTCGAACGCAATCCGGCCGCTGCGCGCGCAATTCGCGAGGGCGGCCACGAAGTCTGCTCGCACGGCTATCGCTGGGTCGGCTTCCAGTCGATGGGTGAAAGCCAGGAGCGCGAACAGATGCGCGCCGCAGTGCAGTCGATCGAACAATCGATCGGCGAGCGGCCTTTGGGCTGGTATTGCCGCTATGCGCCCAGCGAAAATACACGCCGTCTCGTTGTTGAGGAGGGTGGTTTCTTGTACGATTCCGATGCGTACAACGATGATCTCCCATATTGGGTGAGCGTGAGCGGAAAAGACCACCTGGTCATTCCGTACACGCTCGATGTGAACGACATGAAGTTTTCGGTTGCACCCGGATTCACGTCGCCGTCAGGCTACTTCGAATACATGCGCGACAGCTTCGATCTGCTCTACCGCGAGGGTGCAACCGCGCCGAAGATGATGTCGGTAGGATTGCACGCGCGTTTGGCTGGTCGCCCCGGTCGCGCGGCCGCTCTTGAGCGATTCCTCGACCACGTCGGCCGGCATGATGACGTGTGGATTTGTCGACGCGTGGAGATCGCGCGACACTGGATTGCGACTCACCCGCCAAGATGAGCGTTCAAACAACCGGTGTCGTCGCACGCATCGCCGAGCTTGCGAAATGCGGCGCATACGAATTCGGTATCGACCGCGCATTAGCGACGCCTGCCGAGCATTCTGCGCGGAAACTGTTTGCGGGTTGGGCTACCGCTGCCGGATTCGCATTGTCGCAAGACCGAGTCGGCAACCTATTCGCGCGGTGCAACGGGAAGCGATCAGACGCTACCCCGATATTGGTCGGCTCGCATTTGGATACCGTAAAAACCGGCGGCGCTTATGATGGCGCATATGGCGTCGTCGCTGCACTCTGCGCCCTGGAATTATTAAACGCACGGGGAGCAACGACGGAGCGGCCCATTGAAGCCGTTGCGTGGGTTGGTGAAGAAGGCAGCCGCTTTCCGCTCGGATGTTTGGGCAGCTCGGTTTTTTGCGGAATTGTCGACATCGAGCGGGCGCTCACGCTGACGGATGAGGCGGATGTCACCCTTGAGCAGGCTCTGCGCTCGGCTGAGGGTGGTTTGCTGAAAGACCTTGATCTGCGTGATTCGTGCGCGGTTGCCGGTTATCTTGAGCTGCATGTTGAGCAAGGACCGGTATTGGATGATGCAGGAGCTCGCCTCGCGATCGTCACCGCGATCGCTGGGCAGCGACGCTATCGAGTTTCAGTGCAAGGCACAAGCGGCCACGCCGGAACCGTTCCAATGAAAAAACGTTCGGATGCGCTGTGCGCGGCCGCCGAATTAATTCTCGCAATCGAAGAATCGGCACGCGCGACCGATGCGGCAGTAGTTACCGTCGGGCAAATGGTAGTTGAACCGAACGGCACCAATATTATTCCCGCACGCGTGACATTTTCGATCGATGCGCGATCCTCGGAAGAGTCGCACATCAATGCAATCGAACAAGCCTTACACGCCGCGATTGAGCGCGTCCAACGCGTGCGCGCAGTCCGCGTGGACGTCGCCTGCCTGGAAAGCCGCACCGTCGCGCCGATGGACCCGAACCTGCGCGCCGCTCTGCACCGTGCCATCGCCGAATTAGGAGAACGCGCACTGGATCTGTCGAGCGGAGCAGGGCATGATGCAACGTGCCTTGCGCGCATCGTTCCAACCGCAATGCTTTTCGTGCCAAGCATCGGCGGTCACAGCCACGTCGGTCAGGAGCAGACGGCCGACGCCGATTTGGAGTTGGGCGTGCGCGCACTTGCACAGTCGATCATCGAGGTTGACCGGTATTTGGCCGAGAAGTGATCGCTCATGCGATTTTTCATCTGTGGCTCCGCTTTGCAGGGTCAGCCCGATCACAAGAACCTCGGCGAGGCTCGCTTCTTGGGGGCAGCCGACACGTCGGCAAAGTATCGGCTTCATTCGGTTCGCGACCAGCATCCTGGAATCTACGAAGTCGAGGACGGCGGAGTATCGATTGCCGGCGAAGTCTATGAGTTTACGCCCGAACAGCACGCGCACCTGATTTCAACGGAGCCGCCTGATCTCTACGAAGCACCGATCGAACTCGCCGACGGCAGCAGCGTTCACGCGATGATCTACCCGCGCAGTCTCATCGAGGAGCGGGGCTATAAAGACATCTCTCACTACGGAGGGTGGGCTGCCTTCAAAGCGGTCGGTGCTTAACTTCCGCGGTAGGTTGAGTAGCCATACGGCGAAAGCAGTAACGGGATGTGGCACCTGGTCGAACCCGGCTCAATGTAAAATCGCACCGCAATCTCATCGTAGAACTGCTCCGCGCCGCCAACACTGAAAACCAACTCGTATCGTCCGGCAGTCAGCTTTCCGCCGAAGGGAGCGCCGACACGTCCGTCTGCATCGGTGTGCGCTTGCGCGATGAGGGTTCGACCGTGGGTATCGATCCGGTAAAGCGCAACCGGCACACCAACGGCCGAAGCACCGCGTCCCAAATCCAATACATGGGTTGAGAGCATCTATTTTACCTCGCCTCCGGCGATCCAAGCGCCAACTTGCGCACGCTCTTGGGGAGACATTCCGGTTACATTTCCCAACGGCATCGCATGCGTCAAGACTGCTTGTTGTTCGATTCGCTGGGCGTTCACCCGAATGTGGTTGGGGGTATCCAGTAGCACACCTGCCGGAGCTTGCGCAAATCCCGGCTGCGTCGGTCGAGCGGCATGACAGACCGCGCAGCGCTGCGCGAAGATCGGCCGCACCGTTTCAAACGAAACCGGCAAGCTAGAGGAGGCTCTATGCGGAGCGATTGCAACCGCAACGCCCAACAAGATGAGAACCGCCGCGATCGGCAGCGCCGGCACCAAACGCTTTTGATGAGTCAGAATGAAAAAGTATCGAACCAAAACCCCCGCGATTCCGATGAATGCGAGCACAAGCCAGCCATATCTGCTGTCATAGGTCATCGGATAGTGCCCGCTGATCATGATAAAAAGCACCGGCAGCGTGAGGTAGGTATTGTGAACCGAACGAATCTTCGCCAACTGTCCGGGTCGGGGATCGGGATCGAGCCCGGCTCGAATCTGCGCAAGCATCTTCTTCTGCCCCGGAATTATCACGTGTGCCACGTTCGCGACCATGATCGTTCCGATAATCGCGCCGACATGTATGTATGCGGCACGTGCGCCGAAGAGATGAAAGAGTACCCACGACGCCAACACCAAGAACGCAAAGATGCTGATTCCCAGTAATAAAGGCCGGCGCTCCAACACCTTGCACAGTCCATCGTACACAAACCAACCAACTACTAAGCTCGCAAGGCTGATCGCAATTGCCGCTGCAGGCGTGAGATTCAGCACGCTTTTATCGATCAAATAGGTACCTGCGCCGACCCAATAGACGATAATCAGCATCGCCATACCCGAGAGCCATGTCGTATACGCCTCCCACTTGAACCAGTGCAGATTCTGGGTGAGCGGTTGGCTCTTCGGTCCGGTCAGGTATTTCTGATTGTGATAGAAGCCGCCGCCGTGCACCGACCACAACTCACCCTGCACGCCGTTTTCGGTCTCCTTCGATGTAGCCGGCGC
>JALYVT010000174.1 GCA_030853105.1 Vulcanimicrobiota bacterium | reverse complement strand
GACCAGCATTGTCCAGGCCGAGGCGCAACTTCAGCAGGCCCGGGCGAATCTTACGCAGGCACAGCAAGATCTTACGAACGGCTCGCAGTCCGGACTCGGATACGGCGGCTCGACGGCAACCGATCAAAAAGTCAACGCCGATGCAGCGCTCGCTAATGCGCGAACGATGCTAAACGAAGCCCAACGCATCTACAACGCAGATCTCGATCTCTTCAACAATAAAGCGATCTCGCGCAATCAACTCGACCAAGATAAGGCCAAGCTCGATCAGGCCCAAGTCTCGTTCAATCAAGCCGCGCAGCAGCGCCGCTCGCTCAATGGCCAGCTCTCGCGTTCGGGCCAAGTCTTGCAAGATCGCTACAAGTCATCGCAAGAAGCGGTGCGCCAAGCCGAGGTCGCGCTCTCGGCGGCGCGCGAGCAGCAGAGCGGAGGAAGCACCACCGCCGCGTATGCGCAGGCGCAAAAGGCCCAGATCGATTACCAATATGCCGACGAACAAGCGGCGAGCACACAGCTGCGAGCGCCGTTTGCTGGCGTGATCGAAAGCATGGCCTCGCAAACAAACGATCCGCTTCGCCCGTTGCAGCCCGGCGACACGATCGCGGCCGGACAAGGCATCTTCACCTTGGCCGCTACCGATTCGTATGTCGTTCGCGCATTGGTTGATGAGCAAGATGTTATCAACGTGCAGGTTGGCCAAGCCGCCAATATCACGGGTCAAGATTTTCCGGGAAAGATCGGCGGCCATGTGAGTTTTATCTCGCCCGTCGCACAAAAATCGACCGATCCATCCAGCACGGCGCGACAAGTCCTCACGACAATTCGACTCGATAAATCGCCGACGTTTCTCAAAGACGGCATGAGCGTCGATGTCGATATCCTTACCAAGAACATCGCCCACACGATTGCGGCGCCGACCGGGGCAATCGTAACCGAAAAGGGCAAGAAGTACGTCTACGTTGTCCGCGGCGGCGTCGCCAAAAAACGTGCGATCGTCACCGGACAAGCCAGCGACACGCAAACGATCATCAAATCCGGCTTAGCGCCCAAAGACGTCATCATCATAGAAAGCAACCCGCTCATCAAAGATGGTACGCGTATAAACTCGGTCATGAGCACGCCGAAACCCAGCCCCACCGCGTGAGCCGAACCCTCGCCTACGTCGTCGAAGCCGCCATAGCGATTTGGCGCAATCGCACACGTTCGCTGCTCACGGTCATCGGCATGGTAATCGGTATCGCCGCAGTCATCGCCATCCTCGGACTCAGCAAAGCTGCATCCGGCGGGATTAAAAGTCAGATTGCATCGGGTGGCGACCCCGGCTTCGTTGCTTATGCCGACCCATCTCAAAACGATCCGACGATCGCCACGCTCCAATATCGCGACGCCGCAATGGTTGCAAATCTCGCGAGTGCCTACGTCTCGCGCGCGGTTCCGTTTTATAGCGCAAGTAACCAGGGCTTTCAGGTGCGCGTCGGGGCAATCAAAGATTATCTTGGCGCAAACTCGACTAGCGGCGAAACCGGAGGAGCAAAGCTGATCGAGGGGCGTCGTCTTACTTCAGATGATATCCTTTCAGGCGCGCGAGTGGTTGATATTACTAAGGGCGCAGCGACAAAGCTTTTCCCGAATGCGAGCGCGGTCGGACAGACGCTCAATCTCGGGCGTGCACGCGTACAGATCGTGGGCGTTATCGACTACTCCGGCAGCCTAATTCAACAGTTGAACGGCGATACAATCATCATCCCGTACACAACGTTCCATAATATTGCGCCGGGACCGATCGACTATGTGCAATATTGGATAAACGACCAGTCGCAGTCTGTTCCGGCAATTGCCGCCGTAAAAGGCGCCTTAGCCCATTTGCACGGCAGCAAAGCGCAATATATCGTGCTCGACCAGGCTCAATTCGCCGGATCATTTGGAAAGATTTTAGATGTCATGGGCGTGGCGCTGACGTTCATCGGCGGAATCGCCCTCCTGGTTGCCGGCATCAATATCATGAACATCATGCTGGTCTCGGTGACCGAACGCACACGCGAGATCGGGTTGCGGAAGGCGATCGGCGCTAGTCCGAGCGACATAAGCTTGCAGTTTCTGATTGAAGCCGTGCTACTCTCGCTTTGCGGCGGCCTCATCGGAATGCTGTTCGGCATACTGGCCGTAATACCGGGCGCGGGTTATATCCGGTCGAGTTTCGGATCGGCACCGGTTCCGTATGTACTCGTCATCAGCATCGCGGTCGGCTTCTCGGCGATCGTCGGCGTCGGTTTTGGCTGGTATCCGGCGGTGCGTGCCAGCAAACTTGACCCGATTGAGGCACTACGCTCCTAATGAGAGCCTACATTTCCGAGGCGTTTCGCGTTCTGCTTGCCAACCGTATGCGATCGCTATTGACTACCGTCGGTCTCATCATCGGCGTCGCGGCGATTATCGCCATTCAAGTTTCGGCCAGTGGAATGGCCGGTGCTGTTAATGGCCTGGCAGGCAGTTTGAGCAATCGCGCCTTTTACATTTTCCCTAAATCCCATCAAAAAAATGTTCGGCACGCAAAGCTGCAGCTTGCAGATATCGATTTGGTGAATCAGAACGTCTCTGGGATCGCCGCGGGGATCCCGTACGGTCAGCAGCAGGTCTTTGTGCGCACAGGTCACCGGGCGGCACGGCTACAGATGGGCGGCGAAGCGGACAAGCGCTTTAGCACCGCACCAATTCAATTCGGGCGAGCGATCGATACCGTGGACGTGCAATCGTCGCTAGACGTTTGCGTCATATCCGCAAATGCGTACACGCGGCTCTTTCCGAACGGCGGAGATGTGACCGGGGAATCAGTGTATGTCGGCGACCGTCGCTATCAGATCGTCGGCGTACTTGCAAAAAATTCCGGCGGCGATTTACTGCAAGGAATCAATTACGATATCGCCATTCCCTATACGACGTACTTGGCCAGCTACATGCGCGGTCAGCCGCTATTTGCGGCAAAATTTTTGGTTGCCGACAACGCCGACATCGGTTCTGTCGAGGATGCAACGAAAAGCCTTTTGTCACAAACTCATGGGGGTGCCGAATACAGCTCGTTCGATTCGCGAACGATCAGCGGGTTCGTCGATAAGACGTTTGCCATCGTCGGCTTCATTGTAAGTCTGGTTGGCGGCATCTCGCTGCTGGTTGCCGGAATCGGGATTATGAACATCATGCTGGTTTCGGTTACCGAACGCACGCGCGAGATCGGGATTCGCAAAGCAATCGGAGCGCGGCGCAGCCAGATTCTCATTCAGTTTATGGTCGAGGCGCTGATGCTCTCGGGGGTCGGCTGCCTGATCGGCATGACGATCGGTTTGTTTTTCGGCTGGATCGTTAACGTGGCGTTTATCTCGAAGATATCCGGCGTGACCGCACCACTCCCGTGGCTGCTCGCTGTGACGATCGCAGTCGGGTTTGCAACCATTGTAACGTTTATTTTCGGCACCTACCCGGCGATGCGCGCGGCGCGGCTGGATCCCATCGAAGCGTTGAGATATGAATAACACATCGGCAATCGAGATTCGTGATGTCACCAAAGTCTACTCAAGCGGCGCGCTTGAAGTGCCGGCGCTGCGCGGCGTGAGTTTCAATATCGAGCCGGGTGAGTACGTCGCGATCATGGGGCCATCCGGCTCAGGTAAATCCACGCTGATGAACCTGCTCGGATGTCTCGATCGCACAACGACCGGCAGTTACCACTTGGACGGTATCGACGTCAGCACGCTCAACGACAACGCACTCGCCGAGATTCGCTTGAAAAAATTAGGGTTTGTCTTTCAGGGCTTCAACCTGCTCGCGCGCACCGATGCGATTCGCAATGTCGCGCTGCCGCTGTTTTACGCACGCATGAGCACCAAAGACCGCAATGCGGCAGCGATTGCTTGCCTAACCGAAGTTGGACTGGGCGACCGCGTGCATCATAAGCCAAACGAGCTTTCGGGCGGTCAGCAGCAGCGCGTTGCCATAGCGCGGGCCCTGGTGAACGATCCGGCCGTACTGCTCGCCGACGAACCGACCGGTAATCTGGATTCCACCACCAGCGAAGAGATCATGGGGCTTTTCGCCACGCTTAATGATCGCGGCCGCACGATCATCATGGTGACCCACGACGAAGAAGTCGCCGCTCACGCCAAGCGTATCATCCGCGTCCGCGACGGTCTCATCGTTTCGGACAGCCCATCTCCTCGTCTAGCAAGCAAGCTGCCCTTGCCGCACGCGCCCGGCGGAATCCCGGCAACAGCCGGGTCAAGTCACTTTCCGCCAAGTCCGACATAGCGAGACGTAGTCGGCTGTTGCGCAAATCGCAACATTTTGACGGGAGTTGGGTAAGAGGAGTTAATAGGCAGCGTCGGCAGCTGTGTCGGTCCTTGCGCGGCCTCATGTAACCCGATTTCACGAAAGAGACTAGGATCACTTAGGGATGAAAAATCGCGTTTTGCCCACCGTTATCGTTGCACTTGTCGGCGCCGTCATCGGCAGCTTCATTATGATGCTCTATGCGAGCACTCATTTTGCCAATATCGCCGGTCCCCATAACACCCCGCCGGCAGTTGTTGCGGCGGCGCTCAGCGGCGGCAGCGATCAGGATCGCATAATCAGTGCCGTAAAGCGCGTCGAGCCATCGGTGGTCGCGATCAATCTCGTCGTCAACGGCCAGCAGATCGTGCCGGTTGATCCCTTCTCGCAGTACTTCGGCAATCAAGGTGGCCCGCAGCAAGTTCAGCGGTACCGCGCGCGCGCTTCCGGCTCCGGCTTCGTCTACAAGAACGACGGCGAGATCGTCACCAATGCGCATGTC
>JALYVT010000173.1 GCA_030853105.1 Vulcanimicrobiota bacterium | reverse complement strand
ATCGACAACACGCTGCCAGGTTTCGAGCTGAGCACGCTCGGCGAAGCCTACCTGCAGTTCAAGACGAAGATCGTCTATGCAAAGCTCGGCAATCAAGTTATCAATACGCCCTGGGCCAACTCTTCGGACTCACGGATAAAGCCGGTTGCGTTCCAAGGGATCGATACGAACGTGCAGTTCAACCCCAACTTCAGCGTCGGCTTGACGCGAATGACCCAGTTTGAAGGGCGCACGAGCTCCAGCTTCGACAAGAGCACGCTGCTGACGAGCCGCCCGGCAGGCAATCCGCCGTATCCGATCTACAGCACCAACGGATTTTTTCTGGCAAACGCAACCTACAAAACAAAACAGGTCAGCCTTTCGGCGAACGATTACAGTTTTCTCGACATTGGAAACCTGCTGTACCTCGAAGCGAAGGGGCAGCTCGCGCAGAGTTCGCCGCTCAAACCGTTTGTTGCGCTGCAATACGTCTCTGAGCGGCAGAGTGGCCGCGCGCTGGTCGGAATCATCAACAGCAGCACGTTCGGCGGCCAACTGGGCGCTAGTCTTGGCAAGAATATCGATGTTGCGGCAAGCTTCGATACCTCGCCGTGGCAGACGGCGAACATAACGGCGGGATCGTGCGCTGCAGCCGGAACCGGGTATTTTCTCCCGGTCGGAGGAACCCCGAACTGCCAAAACCTCGGAGCCAGTGTGTATCGTATCTAATATGGCGGAATCGCCTCGCCGTACACCGAGGCGTACGCGACCGATCCGCTCTACGACACCAGCATCTCGCAAGGCATGGTCGATCGTCACAGCGCCGGCACCGGTTACAAACTCGCGGCGACCTTCCAAACCAACAACAAACGGATCAAGGCGATTCTTAGCCGCGCGTTTTACGACTATGGAAACGGCGCGGGACCGAACAAGACCTACGAAACAAACGTCGACGTAACCTACTTTTTTAACAAAGTCGGAAAAGGCGCGTACCGCGGGTTATCGGTTCGGCATCGCTATGCTGAACGAAGTCAGCCGACCTTGCCGTTCGACTTCAAATACAACCGCACTCAACTGCAATATGACTTCTAAAAAGGAGCCGGCCGCTAAACTCGCGGGGCGTGCAGATGTTCAGGGCGAATAGGTCGGCCCGATGAAAGCCATCCCTACGATGATGTCCGCGCTCTGCAAGCTTAAGCCCGAAGCGGGGTTCGTATTGCAGGAGGTTCCTGTTCCGGAAATCGGCCCAACCGACGTCTTAATCGAGGTTGAGAAGGCCGGCGTCTGCGGCACCGATTACCACATATACAGTTGGGACAAGTGGGCGCAGAATCGGATCAAGCCCCCGCTTGTCGTGGGCCACGAGTTTATGGGGCACGTCGCGGCAATCGGCGCAGCCGTGCGGATGGTCGCGGTCGGCGATCGTGTCTCGGCCGAAGGGCATATCGCCGATGGAACGTGTTTGCTGTGCCGAACCGGAGAGGCGCATATCTGCGAGCGCGTCGAGATTATCGGCGTCGATCGCGATGGAGCGTTTGCGGAGTACATCTCGATGCCGGAGGTCAACGTCTGGAGACTCGATCCGTCGATACCGGATGAGTTTGCCGCGGTGTTTGACCCGCTCGGAAACGCCGTCCACACCGTAATGGCGGCCGGGGTGAGTACGAAGAGTGTTGCGATTACCGGTGTCGGATCGATCGGCTTGATGGCGATTCCGGTTGCGCGCGCCGCCGGCGCTGCGTCGGTCTTCGCAATCGACGTAAATCCCGCCAAGCTCGAGTTAGCAAAGCGGGTCGGCGCGGATGCGACGTTTTTGGCAACCGATCCGAATCTGGTGAAGGATATTTTAGCGCGCACGAACGGCGATGGTGTCGATGTGCTGCTCGAAATGTCCGGCAGCGGTTCGGCGATCGATGCGGGACTAACAATGGTGCGCAACGGCGGCCGCGCCGCGCTGCTCGGAATACCGAGCGACAATATCAGCCTGAATCTGGCCGAACGCATCATCTTCAAGGGGCTGACGGTTCTTGGAATTAACGGACGGCGAATGTTTGAGACCTGGTATCAAACGCAGGCGCTGGTGAAGAGCGGCCGCGTCGATCTGCGGCCGATCATTACGCACGTCTTACCGTTTGCGCAGTTCGACCGCGCTTTCGAGCTGATGCGCAGCGGCGAAGCAGCGAAAATTGTTCTCGACGTGAAAGGCACTGCATGAATACGGCTTTTGAAACACGCCTGCGTGGCGAACTTGACGGGCTCAAGGCGGCCGGGACCTACAAACACCTTCGACATATCACCTCGCCGATGGCGCCTGAAGTCGATATGGAAGAGGCCGGGCGCGTGATCGTGCTTTCGAGTAACAATTACCTTGGGCTCTCCGATCAGGCCGAGGTGATCGAAGCCGGTAAGCGCGGGCTCGATACCTACGGCGCGGGTACGGCGTCGGTTCGGTTTATCTGCGGCACGTTCGACATCCATCGAACATTGGAAGCGAAGATCGCGCAGTTTCTTTCCACGGAGGCGGCGCTGACGTACGTTTCATGCTGGACTGCGAACACCGGACTCTTCCCGACCATTTGCGAGGCAGGCTCGACCATTATTTCGGATGAGCTAAACCACGCCTCGATTATCGACGGTTGTCGGCTTGCGTCCAAGAGCAAGCGCGAGCGATACAAACACAGCGATATGGCCGATCTCGAAGAGAAACTCAAAGCCGCGCAGGGGACCTCGCCGATTCTGATTGTTACCGATGGCGTGTTCTCGATGGAGGGCAGTCTAGCGAATCTGCCCGAGATCGTTGCTCTTGCGAAGCGTTACAACGCCGTGACCGTTGTCGATGATAGCCATGGAACCGGTGTGATGGGAAAGACCGGCCGCGGAACGATTGAACACTTCGGACTTGAGGGGCAGGTCGATATTATCACCGGGACACTCGGCAAGGCGCTGGGCGGCGCGGCTGGTGGATTTGTCGCCGGAAGCAGCGCGCTCATCGACACGCTGATTCAAAAATCGCGCCCGCAGCTTTTCTCAAATGCCCTTCCGGCTACCGTCGCTTGCAGTTCGCTCGAAGCGATCGCGTATCTTGAGCGGCACCCCGAACTCGTCGATCGCCTCCGAGCAAACGTTGCCTACTTTCGCGCCGGCTTAGCCAAGCTCGGATTCAAACCACTGGAAGGCGAAAGCGCGATCGTTCCAATTATCGTAGGCGAAACGGCGTTCGCAATTTCGATGAGTGATAAACTGCTTAAGCGTGGCGTTTTCGTGACTGGGTTCGGCTTTCCGGTTGTGCCGGATGGATCGGCGCGAATCCGCGTGCAGATTAGCGCGAAACTCACCGACGCCGAAATGGATCGGGCGCTTACCGCATTCGCCGAGGTCGGCAAAGAGACCGGCGTTCTGAAATAACACTCGAGTTCGATGCCGCCCTAAGCCAAGCGCTGGCGGCTGAAGCAAATCGGGAGTGGCTGAAGAGTCTGGAACTCTGTAGGGTCGCACAATCCATTTCGCCCGATCATCCCGACGTCTTGAATTTATTGGGACGGCTGGTCGGAGTAGCGGGGGATGTGGTGCGCGCGATTGCGTTGCAGCGGGTCGTCTTGCGCCTTCGGCCCGATCATCCGCGGGCTGCGGAAGATTTACAAACTGCGTCGTCGGCAATACGCTCGCCGACGGATGCGCAAATCGCTTTCCGGCGGGCGATCGATCAGGAACCCGATATCGGCATTCATCATCGCCATCCCGGCTCGCTCGAACCGTTTGTGCGAATGGATATCGTTCAGGCGGCGCTTGAGAACGCGCTCGCCCTCGATCCCTCGCACGCACTTGCCCAAGCAGCGTTAGGGAATCTGCACGCGCGACTGGGCCGGTATGCTTCGGCGCTTGATGCGTATAGCGTCGCGGTCATGCTTGATCCGAACCTTCCCGCGGTACATCTTGCCGTCGCGGAGCTGCTTGAACTTGTTCACGATCGCGATGCAGCGCGCCATCGCGAACTGGCGCTCGTCCAGAAACGTTTTTATCCGGCAGGCGCGGTTTCAAAAAACGCCCAGCCGCGGGTCTTGGTGCTCATGGCGCCAGGTGCACGCAGCAACATGAACGCGCCGCTTGATTTTCTCGTTAACCACACACGAATCGCGTTGCACAGATACTATGTGCGACCGAACGATCCGTTTGATTTCAGCGATTCGGCCGACTATGATGTCATCTTTACTGCAATCGATGAAAATGAATCATCGCGGGAAGTGATCGAGACCTGCGCAAAATTCATTGCCTCGCAGTCGGCGCCCGCCCTCAACCTTCCGCAATATCTCGCCGGGACCGCGCGATCCGTTCTCGGTGAAACGCTCGGTGGCGTGGCGGGCTGCGTGGTTGCACAAACCAGGCGAGTATCGCGCGCGCTGCTTGAGTCGATCTCGCCTACCGCACAAGCTATCGATGGTATCGCATTTCCGCTGCTCTTACGACCGGTCGATACCCATAGCGGCATCGGCTTGCAGCGGCTGAGTGAGGCAAGCGAGATTAACGAATACCTCCAGCGCTTCAGTTCTGCCCACTTCAACGTCGCAACATTTGAAGACTATCGAAGTGCCGATGGATTTTACCGAAAATACAGGGTTATCGTGATTGACGGGAAGCCGTTTGCGTACCATCTTGCGATCTCGCCCGAATGGATGGTGCATTACCTGAGCAGTCCCATGCTGGAGCACGTCTGGATGCGCGAAGAGGAGGGTCGTTTCTTAGACGCTCCCGATTCCGTGTTCGCAAATTGGAACGAGCTATTCGCAAAGATGGCTGCCGCAATCGGCTTGGACTATTTCGGCGTGGATTGCACGCTGCTCGAAGACGGTCGCGTCCTCATCTTCGAAGCCGGGCCTGCAATGCTT